>JACZTG010000031.1 GCA_022573815.1 Candidatus Neomarinimicrobiota bacterium | reverse complement strand
TCCAAAGCCTCTGATTAAGAGCATGTATCTGGCAATGATGTTGTTCATTGGCGCGGAACTTATGCTCTTTTCAGGATTTATCGGAGCTTTTTTTCTTCTAAGATTGAGCAGTGTTGACTGGCCTCCTCCCAATCAACCCACACTTCCCGTTTTCATCACAGGTATAAATACGATTGTACTGCTCACAAGCGGTTACTTGATGTCACGCGCCTGGAAATCCATCGATAATCATTCGAAACATTTACGGTATATGATATTAGCTTCTATCCTCGGAATACTATTTTTAAGTATTCAGGGATATGAATGGTTCAAACTCGTAAATTTTGGTCTTACGCTTCAATCGAGCGTTTACGGCGGGATGTTTTATCTAATAATTGGGACTCATGCGATTCATGTTGCAGGAGGACTTCTTTGGCTATTAGCTATTACATATTTTTCAATCAATAGAACCTTGGGTACTTCACCAAAGGAAGCAGATAAATTTAGGGCTAGCGCAATTTACTGGTATTTTGTGGTGCTGCTCTGGCCAATTCTGTACGTATTGGTTTACTTTTAATGAAAACAGCAAGAATTCTGTTAACGGGAATATTATTATGGCTTATTACGCCGTCAGCTATTTACGCTTGCCCCGGATGTGCTCAAGCGATTGCAGAATCTGGAGGAAGTAACGGCATTATTGCGATTTATTCTATTCTCGCCGGAATGCCCTTTTTAATTATTGGATCTGTTATTGTAGGTTTCATTATTATGAAACGAAAATCATCTCCGAACACAACCGAACAAACGAAAGAACGCTTTGAACATCAAGGAGGGAACGAAAATTGAGTGAAACTACCACACTAAACAATTTCGAAGAGAGTTACGATTCTCCATTGACTCCGGAAAGTTGGGGTAAATTGGGAATGTGGTTATTTCTCGCGGGGGACGCGATGTCGTTTGGAACACTGCTCGTTGGATACGCATTTTATAGAGTTGCAAGTCTGAATTGGCCGGTGCCGTCAGAGATCCTCGGTATAGGTCTAACTGCTTTTATGACATTCCTGCTTATTGTCAGCAGTCTCACGATGGTAAAGGGGCTTTCTGCCATTAAACAGGGAAATGTCGCCGGACTGAAAAAATATCTTACCTTAACTATCCTCGGGGGAGTAATATTCCTCAGCCTACAGGCATTTGAATGGACGCATCTGATAGGAGAAGGATTGACATTTTCGGCAAATCCGTGGGGCAGCAGCTTATTCGGCACCACATTCTTCACTATCACAGGATTCCACGGGATGCATGTTACGGGCGGCGTAATTTACCTGTCGGTTGTTCTCCGTAATTCCGCGAAAGGAAAATATTCTCCGGAAGACTACAACGGAGTAGAATTAGTTGGTCTTTATTGGCATTTTGTTGACCTTGTCTGGATTTTAGTATTCACATTCGTATATCTTTTATAATAAACTTTAGGGGAAAACTAAATGAATGATCAATCTCATACCGAACACGCTGAACCGAATTATATGAAAATATTTTGGTGGCTCATGGTACTGACAGTTATCGAAATTGTGATAGCGCTGATTCCAAACGGACCTTTTTATTCTAATCTGTTACAGGGATTTCTTCTTGTGGGTAGCGCCGTGGGAAAAGCTTCTTTAGTTGCTTTATATTTTATGCATTTAAAATTTGAAAAACGAGTATTAGGATTGATTGCTCTATCACCACTCATTCTAATGATTATGGCTTTAACTTTCTTGCTGAACGATATAAGATCTCCCGCTGTGGATGATGTAGATGCGTCGAAGATAAAGGTGGAGACTATAGCGGAGAATTAGTAAAAACATAGCTGCTAGCTGTTTAAATAACATTTCCCCATTTATATCATGGATTATTCTGCCCTCCCTACTCTCAATGCGATTCTGAATGCCACAAGCGGTTTGCTAATTGTATTAGGGTATCGCCAAATCAAGCGTTCGAATAAAGAATCACACAGGCGATTTATGCTTTCTGCTATCGCCGTCTCAGCTCTATTCTTCGCTTCATATATATTTTATCATTGGAATGTGGGTTCGGTAAAGTTTCAGGGCGCAGGAATAATTCGTTATGTTTATTTCACTATTCTGATTACACATACGATAATGGCTGTTTCTATAGTTCCATTAGTATTACGTACCGTTTATTTAGCCTTGAAGGGAAATTTCCCCAAACACCGTAAAATTGCTAAAATTACTTTTCCTTCCTGGGTATTTGTATCCGTCTCTGGTGTAGTCGTTTACTTTATGTTATATCATTTATGAATTATTTAATAGAAAAGAGTTGTTAAAAAGTGAAATATCTTAAACCGGCTTTTATCGGGGAATGGATAAAACTAATTCGGGAAGAAGGCTTAAAGAATTTTATCAGGAAAAAAGGCTGGAGGTTCTTATTGGTTATTATAATATTTTATACTATCCGTGATGGGATTCTTTATATCTTCTTGCCCTATTTTGCATACAAGGGGTTATTTTAAGTTCTCCCCAAAACCCTGATTATTTCAGTCTTTCTTTTCCTCTTCCCATTTGATCCACTCAAACGGAGAATTGCAATCATCGCAAACGTATTGCACTAATGCCAACGTGGTTCCGAACGCAGAATATATTGTTGTATTGGTTGATCCGCAAAACGGACATTCAACCGGTTTTGTAGCGCTTATTGTCTCTTTCAAATCCGGTAAACCTCATTTTTCTCTCCGCGTATGGAGTAAATAATGTCTTCATCAGGATGTAACGGAAGATCGGCATCCTGCTTAGATGAAATCTCTATCGTATTGGGCGCGCTCAGCCCGGCTTTCTCTGCAAGTGTGTCTAACGTATCGATAGTCTCATCAAGAACATCACTACTCGATTTATTTAAAATGCCTGCCTCAAGAAGTCCGGTTGTATTCATAGAGTTCAGCCATTCCGCATAAACCGGAATTGTTTTTCTGAATATGTCGCTTACCGCTTTAGAACGCTCATCGGATTCGTTCGTTAGAGAGATAATCCATGCGTTGGTATAATCCGTATGAAATTTCTCTTCCTGAAGTATTTTCCCGACTCTCTCCCGCAGCGGTCGAAAACTTGAATCGCTCATCGAATTCAGTAAAATAGTCAATCCTGTATCAATGACCGCTGAAAGGGAAATCAGCTCTAACCAATTCGATATATCCGAATTTAAACTTTTAACCGACAGGTAATCGTCCGCGTTCCTGTCATGCACAAGCGTCGTATCGCTTTCACCCATACTGTTCTTCAACAGACCGTGAAATAATCTCACGTGACCGAGCTCGTCCTGAGCAAAGTTACAGGTGGCAATACCTGATTCGAGTGTTGGTGTCCGAAAAGTCCATTCGCCGAAATGATAACCCAAAAGAAGTTTGGTGTCAGAAACGCTCAATAAAAGCGATTTGAATTCCTCTTCGACGCCGCTTGGAAGAGAATCTTTTATCTTTTCTGCCACGGTCAATTCCCTTTTATATTGAGATTGTCATCTTCTTTGTAAACGGGAATTATGTCTCCCCTATTTACCACGCAAAGCTCAATCCAGTTTTCTTCATTATAAACTGTGTGAGCATACACTTTCGCGAGATCAATTCCCGGAGCGTTTACATAGCCCACATGCATCAACGGTTCTAAGCTCGAAATTCTTCCGAATACTTCAAATATTTCATCAGCCATACTTATTTCCCCTCAGACAATCTTTCCCTAAACAGCTATGCCAAGCGCTTTAAGAGCGTATATTCCATCATCGGTCAGCCTCTCTTTTGTCCATGGCGGTGACCAGACCACTTCAATATCTATGGATTTCACACCTTTTAATTTTTCTAACTCGTCAATTATATCACCCTTTATCATATCCACAGCAGGACATCCGCTGGCTGTAAACGTCATTATGACATTCACATTTCCGTCCTCAACTTCCACACCGTATATCATACCCATATCCACCAGACTGATAGGAAGCTCCGGGTCGTTCACCTTTTTTAGTGCAGCAAAAATATTCTCTTTTGTTATAAAAGCCATTTCGATCCTGATAATGGGCTTTCTGAATTGCCTTGAATCATTTCTACATATTGCTCATTCATCGGACCTCTTCCGCGCCAGCGCTCAAACACCTTTTCCCACGTGATGTGCTCATCAAAGAGCCATAATTTCTCATCCGGATTATACTCAATGGGAAATTCGTATTCCATTTCGTATTTATCCGCTTCTTCATTAAAATGCGCAGGCACCTTAATTCCTATCCCCTCACAGAGCGGAACGGTCTTAGCCATCCAAATCTGCCGAAGCTCATCGTTTGTAAATCCCTTTAATTTGTAAGTGAGCTGGTCGTTGTGTCTTTTCAGGTCGTCCGGCAGACCGAACCACTCCAACGTCATTGGGAACATCCAATCAACAGCTCTTTGCAGCCCTTCTTTCGCTGCGCCTCCTGCCTTGGAAAGACGTTTCATCCAAGTCTCACCGTGACGCAGATGCAGCAGCTCTTCCTTCCCTACCTTAACAAGCGCTCTTTTCCAGGGTCCATAGCTCGTATGATCATGGATATCTGATAAAAGAGTGATTCCTGCTCTGTCGAAAAAACCGTTAGCCACAACCATTTCAGGCCAATTCTCAAGAGCCTGATCGAATCCATACGGGTTCTTAAACTTATTCGGCGCACGGTTGTATATCAAATCACGTTTATTAACTCCAATATCTTCAAGCAATCTGTAAGCGATATTCGCATGCCCGAGTTCATCCTGAATTATAGCTGAAACAGCTATACGGGAATTAATATTAGGAGCATCTTTCGCCGCAAGATAGTATGACGGCGCGCTCATGAGTTCCGTATCGCCTTGCACCGTAAGAATAACCGTCAGAGCTTTCTTATAGCCCGGAGTCATCTCTTCTTCCGATTCTATCAGATGCCCCCTGTTAACTTTTTCGATTAGCGCTTTTTCTTCGCCATTACTGTCTGTCATAGATTTACATTTCCTTCTGCTTCGCGCTCAACTGTTTCTAATCTGTGGTGGTTAGGGCTTACCCTGACATCACAGAATTTGAATTTATTTGCGGTCGGGGCAAGCCCCAACCCGCACTAAAAGATTCTACCTGTACTGTTGCAGGATTTCAATCTATTAAAAGTTATCAAAATTTACCCCATCAGAAATGTAATAGCAACTACCGTTGCTTCATTCTTTTTTCAGTGCTTTCAAAATCTTATCCGGCGTTATCGGTAAATCTCTTATCCTTACTCCCACCGCATCATAGACAGCGTTTGCGATTGCTGCTGCAGTCGGAATTGTCGGCGGTTCGCCGATTCCTATCGCGCCAAACGGAGCAGTTGATTCGTCATGCTCAAGCACCACACAGCTAACGCTTGGATAATTCTTGGAACGCATAAGTTTATATTTGTCGAAGTTCGTGTTTTTAGGAATTCCATCCACATATTCCACATCTTCGTACAGAGCAAACCCTACACCCATTGAAATTCCGCCCACAATTTGTCCTCGAACCGCACGCGGGTTTATCGCTCTACCGAGATAATGTGAAGCGGTAATATGATTTACTTTTACTTTGCCTGTTTTGGTATTCACCTCTACTTCCGCCATCTGAGCCCCAAAAGCCATTGGGAACCACGCTTTGCCCTGACCCGTTTCCTTGTTGAGGGGCGCTGTCAGCTCCGCCGCTTTGAATATTCCCTCTCTTCGGATAGGTTTTCCCATTTCTATAAATTTCTCGGCAACTTCTTTGAAACTCATACGGAATGATGAGTCCGTCTTGTCAGTTACGATTCCTTTTGAGATAATTAGATTCTTTATATCTTTCCCGGAAAGTTCGGCGGCTATTGCCAAAGCGTCTTGTCGTATCGGGTAACATGAACGTATAACAGCATTCCCCGTTGTATAAGTCTGCTTTGTAGCGACAGTTGAACCACAGTTTTTGGTTCTGTCAGTGTCAGCGTTTACCACTTCCACATCTTCCAAATTTATGCCGAGTGTTTCCGCAGCCATCATCGCAAAGGTTGTGTTTGAACCGTTTCCGTAATCCACTGTACCCACAAACAGCGTTATACTGCCATCGTCGTGGAGTTCTGTAATAACATCCGTTGTATCGGGAATCCCGGAGCCAAATCCGATTCCATACCACATTCCGGCTAACCCTATCCCTTTTCTGACCGGTGAGTCAGTATCATTTGGTTTTCTCTTTCTCCCTTGCCAGTTGAAATCTTTGGCTGCTTCATCAAGTGTTGCTTCAAGAGGAGCGTACCTATCCCATTCAAAATTCGTCGAAGTTTTCCCGTTTTTCTTGAGCGCATTTATCTTCCTGAATTCCAGTGGGTCCATCCCTATCGCTTCAGCAGCCTCATCCATCATTGACTCACTACAAAAATTTGTTTCAGCGGCGCCAAAGCCGCGAGTGGCTCCCGTAAACGGTGTATTTGTATATATAGCGTAGGAATCTACTTTTAGATTATCAATCTCATAGGGGCCGGAAAGCAGAACCCCCGCTTTTCGCATTATATTCACCGACCACGAGGCGTATGCGCCGGAATCACCAAGTATTCTTCCCTCATAAGCCACAATTCTACCGTTTTTCTTCACCCCGATCTTTATATCAGTTATCTGCCTCGTTCGCTTCGAAGTGGATGTCATCGTTTCTTCTCTTGTCCACTCTATTCGCACTGCCCGATTGAGAATCATCGCCGCAAGCGCAGCGTGAATTTGGGCATAGATATCCTCTCGTTTTCCGTATGCCGCACCGATTGCCGGCTGGATACACCGAACATCTTCTTTCGGTATTCCCAATGCGCGTATGATATTAAGCCTGTCAAAGAAAACGGATTGACCCGGGGAATATACTGTCAACTTATCCGTATCCTCATCGAAATAGGCTATAGCCGCTTCCGGTTCTATTGGTGCATGATCCTGCGGTTGAGTTTTATACCTTTGCTCCAAAATAATATCAGCTTCTTTGAATCCTTTCTCTATATCGCCCTTTTCAAGATGATAATAACTGAGAATATTTCCATCTTTATTCTCTTCGTGCACTTTTGGAGAATCCGGCTCCATCGCCTCTTCAATGTCTGTCACTGCCGGGAGATTTTCATATTCGACTTTAACCAGTTCAACTGCTTCGTATGCGATTTTTCTTGTTTCGGCAACTACAAGAGCAATCGGGTCGCCAATGTATCGGACTTTTTTATCACAGAAAACTTGCTGATCGCGTAATCTTTTTCCGTAAGCATTATCACCGGTAACATCTTTATGGGTCAATACTCTTAATACTCCATCCAGCTCTTCCGCTGCTGAAGTATCGATGGAGACGATTTTCGCGTGAATCCTATCGCTCCAAACAGTAGCGCCATGCACCATTCCATCTACGGAAATATCAGCCGTGTACAATGCCTCGCCGGTGACTCTGCTTCTTGACTCAATTCGCGATTTGGAGTGACCGATCACCTGAAGCTCTTTCCCTTCCCATTTTCCATCGGGAGAATTGTCGTCAACCGAGCGAACAATCTTAAGATTTCCCGTCTCAAGTTCATCTTCACTGAGCTGTCCTGAAGCCAGCATAACCGATTCAACTAATTGTTCGTAACCGGTGCATCTGCAAATGTTTTTGTGAATTGCTTTTTTTATTTGAGCGGTTGTCGGTTTTGGCTCCTTGTCCAATAATGCTTTTCCCGACATAATAAATCCTGACGTGCAGATCCCGCATTGAAAGCCGTGTGTAGTAATGAACGCTTCCTGCAATGGATGAAGCACACCGTCCTTCGCCACTCCTTCAATCGTTTGAATTTCGGCATCAACGGCATCTTTAGCCATTATAATACACGAATCCAGAGCCCTGCCATTCAGAATGACCGCACATGAGCCGCAAGTGCCAACATCGCAGCCACGCTTTGCGCCTGTGAGACCTAAATCATCACGCAAAACATCCAATAAAGATTTATCTTCGGAAATATTCAGAAGGACGGGTTGGTCATTTACCGTGGCACGGAATTCAACTGTCTCATTCGTTCCAACCTCGGTCAGCTTATCTGTCGTAACCATTTAGATTGCCTTTCACTATCTGCCGGAGAATATCCTGCGTTATTATAAATCCGATCTATTTGATAATAACTATATTTCTAATATAATACAATTTCTGCAGCCAATCGTCAAATTCCAAAATCAGCGGGCGCGGTGGGAGCCGAGTTTTTTATCTTCAAGTTTTTCGTTCTTTCATTCCCAAGAATTTTCATATAACCGGTCCGGTCATCTACACCATATACCCATTTCCGCAGCCAATTTTCGAATTCTGTGCGCGACTTAGTCTCGGAATGATACTCCTTGAAATATTCATCGTCCCGATTATACTTACCCTGCACAGGCGAAGGATGGCAGGCCATCGGTTCATGAACTACCGCATCAACCTGAAATCCTTGTATCAGAGTACGTCCCGGATCGCTGTTTATTATCTCCGAAGAAACGACCTCTTCGGCGATGAGAATAACACATTTCGCCGCTTTCGCTGCATCTATAGAAATTCCGAGACTTCCCCAGATATGCGCGTTTCCGAATTCATCGCATCGCTGAACAGGAATAATCGCAACATCAGGCGACAACGCCTCAACCGCAACAAGCTTATCATCGGACACCGGCGAAACAAATTCCGTTAGGTAGGGATTCTCTTTTAAAATATCGCTTCCTAAAGTGGAATGCGTGGGAAGAAACGGTACGCCGAGAGCTGCCGCATGAAGAGCCAAAGCCATCGTCAGGTTTGAATAGTCAATCAGATTAATAGCGTTCGGGATTCCTTCCTCTACAGCTCTTCTGAATTGATACGCGGAACCCATCATAACATTTCCTACCCATGCAGCTTTAACTTCAGATACGCATCCGGCACCGATAACCTGATCGAAGAGGATGTCAGAAATAGGTCCGATGAGTGTGAGATTCTTTTTCCTCTGGCGAATCAGCTCGTGAGCCGCCGCAAATACGATCAGCTGTTCCATAAAAGTACTCATTGCAACTGAAGAACCGTCGGGAACATATTTTTCAATCGCCTCTTTCATTGACATAATTTTTCCCGTCACTTTCAATTTCCCCTCTCTTCAGAGTTCCAGCCTGTCCAGAATCCCTTCGGGTCGTATTCACGAATCACTTTTAACTCATCTTCTTTTGGGTGTTCGGTTTCCATCACATCGCCTGGCACCTGCAAATCAAATCCTGTCGCATCAATCAGCTCCGCTGCCGTAAAGCCGGGATGGATACTACGGGTATTCATAACTCCATCAACGAATCCGAACACTCCCATCGTTGAAATCAGCGCTGCCGGACCGCCGCCCCTTAAACCAATATCTTCCCTTCGCAACAAACCATCGCCGTGACCGGGCGAGGTGATATAATTTACTCTTTCGACGAAACGATGCTTTTCATGGTTCATTATTATCAAAACCCGCTTAGCCAATGAAGCAATATCACACGCTCCACCACTTCCCGGAAGCCGAACGGCGCTGTCTTCATTTTTAACAATTGTTGAATTCAAGTTTCCGAATTTATCCACCTCCGCACCGCCAAGAAATCCCACGTCCACCCGTCCTTGCTGAAGGTATGCCATCACCGACAGCATATCCCCAGTCGAAGTAGCTCCAACAAGGTTTGGAGAATCACCCATTGTGTAAATCAGCGAACGGCTTGGAGTGGAACGGATAACTCCGTTTTCAAACAATCCTACAGAATCCGGAGCGTAGATTTGTTTAGCGACTACAAACGCTATTAAGGGCAGACGCATACCAACGAAAACGATATCGCCGTTCTTGATTTCCCGTGCTGCGGAGCAAATCATTAACTCTCTGAGGGTATAATCGGTTCCGACTTTCATATATTAATCTGCGCCGGATGGCTGAACATCAGATGGTCTTTCTGATTAGAGTCCGAGATTTACCCAGACGCTTTTAACCTGTGTGTAATAGTCGAGTGCGTGCATTCCCAGTTCTCGTCCGAATCCGCTCTCTTTGTAACCGCCAAATGGAGAAGCCGGGTCATATATGTTATAAGTGTTAATCCAAACTGTACCGGCTTTTAGTCCTGCGGCGACTCGATGCGCTCTTCCCACATCGCTCGTCCAAACTCCGGAAGCGAGACCGTATGGGGAATCATTGGCGATTTTCAGAGCGTCTTCTTCATCCTTGAATTTCATAACAGCGACTACAGGCCCGAATATTTCTTCACGGGCAATTTTCATTTCCGGAGTAACGCCTTCAAAAACTGTCGGCTGTACAAAATATCCGGCTTTCATTTCGGCGCGGGAGCCTCCCGCAACCAATTTTGCGCCATCGCTCTTACCGGATTCTATGTAGCCCAAAACACTTTCCATCTGTGTTTCAGAAGCCACCGGTCCCATACGGGTACCCTTATCGAAAGGATCACCTAAAGTTAATGAATCGGCTCTTTCGCCGAGCGCTTTGACAAAATCGTCATAAATAGATTCCTGAACTAAAATCCGTGAACCTGCTGCGCAGACTTCGCCCTTGTTATAGAATATGCCGTTGATAGCGCCCTTCAATGCCGCATCAATATTAGCGTCTTCGAATACTATGTTGGGGGATTTCCCGCCCAGTTCCAATGTAAGTTTTTTCATACTGTCGGCTGCGGATTTCATAATTTGCTTTCCGACGAGAGTTGAACCGGTAAAAGTGATTTTATCCACATCGGGGTGATCTACAAGAGCCTGTCCCACAACGGAACCTTTTCCGGGAAGAACATTCAATACACCGTCCGGCAGTCCTGCTTCCTGACAGATCGCACCTAATTTTAGCGCCGTCAACGGAGTAATTTCTGCCGGCTTCAGCACTATAGTGTTACCCATAGCCAGTGCGGGCGCTACTTTCCACGATGTGAGCAGCAAAGGAAAATTCCACGGCACGATGGCAACCACAACGCCGAGAGGTTCGCGTAGAGTATAATTCAGAAACGGTCCGGAAACCGGAATTGTTTCCCCGTGATATTTGGTGCACCACCCTGCGTAGTACCTGAATAAATTTGCGACGAACGGCACATCGATTTTACTCGACTCAAAAAACGTTTTACCGTTATCGAGAGTTTCAAGCGTGGCGATTTCTTCATTCTGTTCATCCAGCAGATCGGCAATTCTAAAGAGCACTTTTGCGCGGGAGGCAGCAGATTTTCCGCTCCACCTTCCGTCATCGAAAGCCTCTCGCGCTGCCGCTACAGCCCTGTTAGCATCTTCAACATTCGCGGAAGCTATATCTGCCACCGTTTCCTCGGTAGCGGGATTTATGGTTGGAACTGTTTTCCCTCCGGAAGCTTCCGTCCATTTCCCGTTAATTAATATGCCTTTGTGTTTTACCTCAAACGAATTCAATTTTATTTACCTGTGAATATGGCTTCGCGTTTTTCAATATATGCCGCAAGTCCTTCCTTCGCATCAGAGCCCTGGAAAAGTAATTGTTGCATCTCGCGTTCCATTGCCAACCCTTCCGAGAAAGGAACTTCTACCCCCGAGCATACCGCTCGTTTAATTCTTCCAACTGCTCCGCTTGCCTTATTGGGCGTTGTGAATTGCATTGCGTAATCCATTACCTGAGACTTGAAATCATCCCCTTCGAAAATCTGATTTATCAAGCCTAATTCTTTCCCCTCTTCAAAAGAAAGTAGCGTACCGGTTGCCATAAGTTCGATTGCTTTCGACTTACCTAAAAGTCTTCCAAGCCGTTGAGTGCCGCCCGTCCCCGGAAGAACGCCTAAGGTTACCTCCGGCAATCCTATTTTGCCGCCGTTTTCACGGGCGATCCGAATATCAGCTGCCATAGCGATTTCCAGTCCACCACCAACAGTATGACCGTTTAGAGCGGCTATAACAAGCTTCGGGGTCTGCTCGAATCTATTCAGAGTTTCATTGGCGTGGAGACAGAAGTAATACTTAAAATAAGGATCTGATTCCTTGAGCATATTTATATTTGCGCCGGCCGAAAAGAACTTATCGCCGGCTCCGGTTAAAACGATTACTTCTACTTTCTCATCGAAACGGGCTGATATAATATGCTTATCAAGCTCAACCATCATCTCGTGAGTGTATGTGTTTGCAGGCGGATCTGACAACTCCATTACGGCTATTCCTTTTTCCACCTTATAATTTACAAGAGCATCTGCCATGATTTATTCCTCTATGTTATTTTCATTTTCATGAATATGTCGCCCGGTGACGGTACTCAGATTAAGAGCAAAATCAATGTAAGGACGCTCCTTGAAATCATCAAGCGTAAATAGATTATCTATATAGAATTATAATTATCGAATTGGAAACTACATTTTTCTTGTATACTCAATTCTCCAGCTCAAGGTCCACGTTCTACCTTCATCAACGGAACGTTCCCAATCCCATCTGAAACCGTTATTTTTGATATTAAAGAATTAATTCCATCTTAATATTGCCGCGCTCGTAATTTGGATCTTGTCCAAGTCTTGTGGTTTTAAACTTATATTTTTTATATAGTTTTATCGCGGGTTCTAAAATCGTATTTGATACGATGATTATTTTTGTTGCCCCTTTTTCTTTTGCGCCATCTATCGCCGCTTCTATCAGCAAATTGCCGTAACCCTTTCCGCGCGCGTCTTTTTCTACCGCCATTTTCGCGATTTCGTATATTCCTTCGCCATAGTACACAAGGGCGCATACTCCCATAACTTTTCCGTTTTCAATCACTGAATAAATCTCTCCACCCTGATTTATAATATTTTCACGTGGATGATTGAGATGTTTTCTATCATTTCCCTCCACTACAAAATATTTTTCTATCCACTCCAAATTCAATCTCTTAAAATCTTCAGCGTATTTGTCGTCAAATGGAACTATTTGCACATTGTCCGAATTATTCATTCCAAATAAATGTCCCGTTAGAGTTTACTGTTTCAGAATCTCTAAAATTATTGGACTCATCGCTCAGATGCAATTCTTTCAAAATGTAATCTCAGTTCCTTGCTCGAATATCGGTAGACACTGAATATGATTCCGATTATCTTTTTAGCATGAATTCTTATAACTATAACACGATGGTTAAAGCAATGCAAGAGTGTGATACTTCTTATGACGGCTTTTTTTATGTAGGAGTTATAACAACCGGAATTTATTGTCTGCCGTCCTGCAAAGCAAAATTACCAAAAATAGAAAACGTAAGATTTTTCGAATCGCGCGAAGAGGCAATAGCATTTGGCCTAAGAGGATGTAAAAGATGTAAATCAGAAAAATATCCTGACGTGCTACCATTATGGCTACATTCAGTGGTTCGCTTTATGAAAGACAACCGCGACAAAAGACTTAATGAAACCATGTTAAGCAAATTTACCGGAACAAATATCTCTACTGTCCGCCGCTATTTTAATAACCATGTCGGAATGACGCCATTGGCGTTTCACAGAAAGCTGCGCCTCGGCTATGCCCGCGAGCTTCTCCAATCAGGTCAAGACCAGTTCACAGCGGCATTAGAAATCGGCTATGAATCTTCAAGCGGATTTAGAGATGCCTTTATAAAAGAATTCGGCGTAATTCCTTCCCCAAAAAATGCATACCGATAAAATATATTATACTAATCTTCCCAGTCCACTTGGAGATATGATAGCGGGAGCGTCAGACAACGGACTTTGTTTTTTAGAATGGCAGGATAGAGGCGGAATTGACCGTATCCTTACGCGGGTTGAAAAGCGATACAAAAAAATCCTACTTCTCGGTGACAATAATTATCTAAAAGTTTTGAAAGCAGAATTAAAAAAATATTTCAGCGGCAAGGCAAAAGAGTTTACCATTGATTTAGATATTATGGGAACCAAATTCGAACAAAAAGTCTGGAGTCGCCTACTTAAAATTCCCTATGGTGTAACAAAAAGTTACGGAAATATTGCCACCGAATTAAATAAGCCGGGAGCATCACGTGCTGTTGGGCGTGCTAACGGCTCTAACTATATGTCAATTGTTATTCCCTGTCACCGGGTCATCGAATCAAATGGAAAGTTACGCGGTTACGGCGGTGGATTATGGCGAAAGAAGCGTCTTCTTGAACTTGAGAAGAGTTATTATAAGGTAGAGGGAGAACTTGATCTTTCTTAGTTATATTTCAATTTCGGTTTGAAACACTGTGACGGCTTTCCCGCCAATTATTACTTTCACAGGTTCACCGTCTTCAATTTCCACTGAAACATCCACAAATCCCTGCCGTCCCATTGAAACGCCTTGCTCTCCTCGAAACTTAAAATTCTTTCCGTCGTGCTCTACAAGATTGTTATGAATCATATAAGCGCCCAGCGGACCGTTGCCATTTCCCGTAACGGGGTCTTCGTTTATCCCCATTGCCGGTGCGAACATACGGGCTGTAGTTAGTATCTCCTCCCTCCCCGTGTCAAACGAAAACGGGAAGTATCCTTTGCAACCTGTGGATTCACTGATAGTAGTTAATTTCGAAAACGACGGTTCGATTTTATTTAATATATCAGAATTTTTTAGGCATATAATGTATTTACAGGAGCCTGTTGACACTTCCTGAACCGGACAATTTTCTTGAATATCAGATCGATTTAATTTCAGAGCCTCTAATATTTCTCGTAATAATTCTCCGTCAACAGGATCAGAAATTTTCACTTCTCCCTGAGTCATCAAAATCTTCAGGTCTCCATTTTCTCTGATAATTTCAATCGGCAGGATGCCAATACCGATTTTTTGCATCACGACTCCGGAATTGATTCCGTTTTCCAGAGCCCGTATATAATGCGCCGCAATAGTAGCGTGTCCGCACGTCGGCACTTCCATTGTCGGTGTGAAATATCGCAGCCATACTTCGTGATCGGATGCCGTGGGAGATAATATAAAAACCGTTTCAGAGTTGTTCAGCTCTCTCGCTATCTGCTGCATTTGTTGATCGGTCAACCCGTCGGCATCTAATACTACACCAGCGGGATTACCGCGAAAAGCAGTGTCGGTGAATGAATCTACCTGAAACAGTTTATATTTTCGTGACAATTTCTTGCCCTATTTACCTATTTGTTTTATGAGTGATAATTCATTACTATATAATATAATCAGGGAGGTGCCGCAATGGAAATTCTATATAATCTATTAATAGCCGTTCATGTTATCAGCTTCGTCTTTATGTCCGTACCGCTTTTTAATCTGATATTAGTTGCCGAGCGCGGAAAATTAGGGCCGGAAATAAATTATCCGGTCGATATATATATGGAAAGCATACTTTCCGGCGGTTCCACACGCTGTTTTGTTTATCAGGCTACAGTTGGAATATCGGGTATCCTGCTATTGGTTTTCGGTTCGTTTGGATTGGAAGCGCTTTGGACAGAGTGGATAATTTCCCTTAAAACACTGCTTCTCTTTACTCTTATAATATTGCTTTCGAGAGTTCATTTTAAGATTCAGCCTGCCGTAGATGCGATATTTGAAAAATTAAAACCTGAAGATCAAATCTCCGATGATGATATGACGGAATTGAAATCACTTCGTGGTTTTAGGAAAAAACTTGCTTCATTTTGCCTGTTTTTAGTGCTTACAATTATTATTTTAGGACTTCAGGTTTCTACTACTTATTCACCGATATTCACGGGCGGCCTTGTGCTGCTTGCGGCGCTCTTTTCGAAACGGGTTTACAGTAAAGGTATTCCATTCGGGTGGGTTTGATCTATTTATAATGAGGAACCCTGCCGTAATTAACGACAGGGTTCAATATTATTCTCCGAATTTATTTATTAGAGAATAGCGAAATATCAGTCAACTCTAAGCATTTCTGCCATCTTCCAACAATGTCCCGGTGTAAAGACATCGGCACCGCCCAGAACTCCACCCCATTTGGCTAATGTAGAGTCTGTGCAAATCTGCGTAACTTCATTCAGATATGTATCAAAGAGCAGCCATGTGTTTGCCCAGCCTGTTTTCTCGGCAACTGCCATAAAATCTACTGTTTGCAGCGCAGCAGCGGCATTGGCCCGAACATCGTGTATATATTCTTTTTGTGTTTCAACGTCCTGCCTTGAGCCTCTTCGTCCTAAATGACCGGAAACCAATGTCTCGAAATCGAAAGACAATACATCATCATGAGAGGCAATAAATTCTGTGACATTTTCCGTTACTGCCAAATACTTGAACGGCACCCAACCCGGAAATATAACATCAATAAACATCAATACTTTCTGCTTTGGCGCATAGATGAAAATGTTTCCTTCGATATGATTTGCTCCTCTGTAGGTTAATTCGAGTTTTTGGTTGCCTACTTTTAGTGTGTAACTCTCCTTAAAGGTGACCGTCGGCTTTGGTACTGGCGAGCCGCCAAGAAATGCGCCAAAAGGAGCTATTCTTGAACCACCTTCCATCTCCGATAGTTTTTCTGCGGTAGCTTCGTGCGCAATATATGTGGCATCCGCCGGATACATACTTGCAGCTGCGATATGGTCGGCGTGCGAATGACTATAAATTACATGTGTAATCGGTTCATCTGTAATTTCTGCTATTGCTGCGAGAATTTTGTCGCCCATTGAAGGGGGCGCGTCCACTACAATTACTCCCTCTCCGGTTGTAAGAAATATTACCTGATATACTCCTTCGGTTACCCAATAGAGTCCGTCACCAAGATCTTCCACGATATATCCTTTATCCTGAGGAACCATCATTCCGAATGCAGATTCCGGTACCGGCATCGCCGTAATCATTTCAGGCGCCGTCTCCTTATCATTCATCATCTCCATATCATCGGATTTAGCGACTTCTTTGGTTGAATGGCAGCTTATCAACACCAATATTATTAATAGCGTGGACATAAATACGCTTAATTTCATCATTGAATTTGTTTTACTTGGGCTCATTATTTTTCTCCCTTTCTATACTGCTTTTCAAATTTAATTGACTTTCATGCCACTGCCAGCTCGCAAAGTTTTTCTTTTATAAGCGCCACCAACCGTTCTGAACTGGTTAATTTTTCAAGATCGCTTCCATCAAGAATTACTACTTTTCTTTCGTCTCCGAGCGCTAATGAAATCAGATCTCTCGTATCGGAACGCTCAACTTCATCTTCCGTCAGTTTACCTACGGCAAATAATATTCCGCATGATAGACCCATTTTCTTCATATTACCCACAAACCATTTAATATGGTTACTGCTTACAGGATCGAGCCAATTAATCGCTCCAACCGCCAAAATACTCGGGAAAAAATATAATCCATCTGGATGCTGTTCGTTCCAGCATACGATTTTGATCTCATTTTTCCTTGATTTTTTTAAGCCATTTTTCTCTGTAACGCTCAAACCCGGAATCTTCTCTAAAACATTTGTCATAAGCCATTTAAGGGCGTATTGTTGTTCTTCGATTGATTCGCTTTTTTTTATTAAACTTAAAATTTGATTAATTTTCGGTTGGGATATTTTAGTCATCAGTTTTCGCAATAGCCATTTCATCGCTTTTATCTTTAAGAGAACTTACTATCTGTATTAAATTATTATTCCCAAAAGTTTCCAAAAAATCAGGAATATGCATATGGAAAACAGAATCAGGAATTTGCTCCCATGCCTTTGAATCGCTATCAGGTCCATCAAGATATAGTAATAATAAATATTCGGCGTTCGAATGGTCAAGATATGATTCCAGCTGATTTGATAAACGTGTAATGCTGGTCGTTCCGCTTATAGTTTGTTTTACTTCCACCAGTAAGGGGTTTCCGATGATATTTTCCAACTCATCTGCCCAGACAGCTATGTCGGCTCCGTAATCCCAATATTTAGATTTAACCAATGCGTTTACGCCGCTCGTACCAAGTGCCCGAACAACGGCGTTCTCCGGATACGCCCCCCATGTACTATCCGGATTATTAAGGTCCGAAAGGAGCTCTTCGGCAAGTTTTCCAATTGGCTTGTTCCTTCCAACTGCTATCCCGGGAAAATTTAATTCTATTTCCGGTGCGCCAAGAATTTGATCGATTACAAAAGCTACCGAGTCTTCATTATTTATTTCCAAGCGTATATAGAGAGAACTTTTGAGTTTTGTCACTGATTGTTTTATCTCGGGCGAGGCGAAAATCAAAGTTCTTTTTCCCAATCCGTGAGCTAATCCGATTTCATAATATACGTTTGTGTTTTCTGCGCCTGACCGCAAAACAGCTATCATATAATCTGAAGAAACAATCGAGTTTAATATATTTTTTCCGCTGACATCCGCTGATTTAGCCACTTCTGAACCAAGAATAGTTACCAGATCGCGGCTTTCAAGGACTTTTTCTATTACTGCGGTTTTTACTCCCGGCGGAGATGAAATATAACAGGCTCTCGGTGTAAGCTCAAATCTCAATTCAGCATCCTTCCTGCCATCTTAGCTAAGCTGGTTACGAATTTAACGATACTGCTATTGCTATAATCATTATTCCCATAGAATAATATTTCGATAATAGATAAGACGTTATGCAAAGAATAAGGTAAAATCAAGAAAAATGAATCTTAACTATGCTTTACTCCTTCATAATATTTTTTCAGTATTTTCAATACTTCAGGACGGCTAAAGTGCTCCGGCACTTCTTCTCCTTCTGAGAGTAACCTTCTTAATTCTGTCCCTGAGAGCATTAATCTTTTTTCTTTTTCATGAGGACATGTTTTTGTCGAAGACATTTCATTACACTCGAAACAATAAAAAGTCCAATCTATAGGCAAAATTGTAATTTTAAGGGAGTCTTTTGGAATTTCCAAAAATATGTCCTGCGCATCGAACGGACCATAGTAGCTGCCGACTCCGGCATGGTCTCTGCCTACGATGAGATGAGTACAGCCGTAATTCTGCCGGAACAGAGCGTGAAGCAGCGCCTCTCTTGGACCGGCATACCTCATATCTAATGGATATCCGCCTATTACAACACTTCCCGGGACGAAATAATTATCTACCAATGCTGTAATACATTCCGTGCGTACTTCACCCGGAATATCTCCCGGTTTCAGGTTCCCAACAAGCTGATGAATATAAAGCCCGTCTGAAATTTCCAAAGCGATTTTGGCAAGATATTCATGAGAGCGGTGCATGGGATTGCGAAGTTGCAGCACAGCTATACGGCGCCAACCATTTTCCTCGAATATGCGCCGACTTTCTTCCGGTCGATGATAAACTCCGGCAAATTTTTCCGGAAATATTCCTTCACTGAGGACTGTGACGGTTCCACCAATATTTACCGCTTTTTGTTCCATAACCATTTTTACACCCGGATGTTCGGAATCTTCAGTTTTAAATACATCCATGCATTCTTTTGATTTATCTATCGAATACTTATCCTCAACTTTCATCGTAGCCATAATTTCTTCGGTTTCAGAACTGAATAACGCTATCTCAGAACCAATTTCTATGGATGACGCATCGTCTTCGGTTACCGAAAGGGTTATTGGAATTGGCCAAAAAGTGCCGTCACTTAACTGCATATCCGATGATACACTTTTCCAGTCATCCTGACCCATAAAACCGCTCAGCGGCGTAAATCCGCCTATTCCAAGCATTATGAGGTCACCTGATTCACGACTCGTAATTTCAATAGTTTTCATAGATTTAGCTCGTTGGAGCTCGCTATTCTTTTCATCCCCGCTCAAAAGCAGAACATTTAGCTCATCGCTTCCATGGGGCTTTATTAAGTTATTCTCTGACATTAAATATTTTATTTCCTATTTATAAATTATTTAGATTTGATCTAATTTTTTCAATACGTTTATCTTTATTCGAAGCAAACTTTTTTATCGCATCAAGGATATAATGAGGAGATAAATGTGCCTCTTCGATTACCTCTTCTAATGAACCGCCCGTTCTCCACCTGTTGTCAAAATCAGACGAAAGAGAATATTCATTCGTTTGTGGGCCACCTGACCAGCCGGCCATATTCCCGATTGAGCCATTCGTTATTATCATACTATCGAGTCTCTCGGATTCTGAATAAACTTTCTTTTTGTAATCTTCCGACTGTAGATCAAAAAGCTCAAGGCTTATTGCAGCTACAATTTTTACATTTGGCCCACTATTAAGAATCTCCGGGAGAACTTTTATGAGGTTTGCGGTCGGAGAAGTTCCCCTAATAAGGACAACGCCTTCTTTAGGCTCGCCCTCTTCATAATCCTTTATGAGATATGCTCCTTTAGCCGCTTCGAAATGACTTTCGATGTTGAGAGCTTTCCGGTCGGGAATTTCAATCCCGGGTCGTGTCAAATGCAGTGCGATGATGTGAGCATCGGTCTTTAATGCGGCTCCGAGAACTACCGGAACTTCATTATGCTCCCACGGATGTAAATCAAGAACGTGTCCCTTGGGGAAGAGCTGTGTTACCCCCGGCGAAAACACTCCAAAGTGGGTTCTCGAATCTTCCGCCGTTTCAGGGCCTGAGTGTCCGGCAATCCAAAGAACTTTCCCTAATTTTATTGGCGAATCTTGACACATCTGACTGAATAACCGCATTGGTCCGTATTTCAGATAACTGAATGAACCGTAAGTTGAGCATGCTCCAAAAAACCCGATAAAATTTTCGAATGGCGTTGCAGACAGATTCACAGAAGCTATCCCGGCCATAATCCCTGCATTGGTAAATTCTGTTATCTCTTGCGGCAGCAGGATCCCGTTTACATTTTCATCTTTATCAAATCTGCCCCATCCGTCAAAATCACCCCATCCCTTTGCAAAACCTGAAATATTAGTTGAATCAGCCAGATCAGCCGATGCAACAAGAAATAGCGGTCTGCCATATTCCTTTTCGGAGACGCTGTTCACATAAGCGCCCCATTTAGCTAATCCGGCTCTGTTAGGAGCGATTTCACCGGGTTTTAAATATATATCAGCCGGGTAATTCTCAAAATCAGTGATTTGATTATTTTCGTCCGGATTATTATTTCTTGCAAATTTTAGTTTAATCTCTTCCGGAACCGAATCGCCAATTTCCACTAACCTGTCTGCTATGTAGTTAGTCAGGGCTTCGTCTTTCTTTAAAACAGCGAACATTCTTTTGAAGTTTTCACTCGCCTGCTCCATTAAAGCGGAATGGTTCGTAGGAACAGGTTCACCTTCTCCAACAAATTCTATTCCATATTTTTCTTTGAGAGGATCAAGAGTTCTCCAAAAAAGCTCATCATTAAGCTTATGAGGTGTTCCGTGTGATTTATTGTCATATTTCAGATAATCACGACCTTTCCTTGTTTTTACCCATACCATTTTAGGTATTTTATCATCAGAATCGTTAACAGCCGACAACAATGATTCGGTGACCGGCTCCCACTCAGAACCCTGCTCTGTTCCGTACACATTCCAGCCATACGGCTTGAACCAATCCTCTGGTGTACCGTTTACCACGGAACTGACTCGCTGGTCATCTATCCCAAAGTCGTTCCAGTCAATGACCCACACAAGATTTCCTGCCCCAAGACCCCACGCTGAATTCTTTGATTCATGACTTGCCCCGGCAGTCAACCCTCCCTCACCTTCAAATGCAAATACTCGCACTTCGTTGGCTCCGGCTCGATTTAAAGCAACAGCCTCTCCAACACTTGGAGGCCCGCCGTGACCCGATGGACCCGTATTTGCTTTGTAAAAAAGCGTTTTCCCTTCACTTTCAGCATGACCTGGCAGGCCATTACGCCTGCGCAGCGTTAGAAGGTCTTTCCATATCAACTGTCTATTTTCAGCATCAGGCACCGCGTACTTATCGTCACCTGTATCACCTTGTTTAATAAGCAATGCTTCGTTAAAAACGGCGAGCGTTGCATAAATCAAAGGTGTTGTGTGACCTGCGATTAGGATAAATTTATCACCATAAGGATGCTCCGGTCTTCGTATGTCCCATCTCATAACCCCGCCAAGAAGAGTGGCGACAAGTGCATGAACTTTTGACCGGGATCCTCCAGGGTGACCGCTTTGCCTGTAATTCAGCATCATTGAGATACTACCGTCAATCAGGTCTTTTATTTTTTCCCAATGCTCGAAATTTTTTGACTGACTTTCAAGCAATTCGGTAATATCATTTTTACCCACTATAGCGCCTATTTTTAATGTTTTGAATTATTTAGCATTACTTATTTTTTCAAGCCGAAATGAAATTACCGAGCAACCCGCGCATATTCAACTATATTTTTCCCAACACTCGATGTCGAAACACTCATTACCTCAATATCTTCTTATTCTTGCAATAAAATCATAAAAATCTTGGAACTATTCGCGTTTTCAATCATAAAATATTTCTTGAAGGTTATAATATGCAATTGTAGCTTAATTTATTATTTACAAGCGTTACCAGTAATGTATTTGTTCAACGGCATACTAAGGATAGTCGCATACCTTATATTTGAGATTTCCGAAAAAAAGCATCATAAAAAACAGAAGAATTTTCATATCAGAGCAGGTTTTCCGACTGGAATATACTTACCAAATTCGGCGGAACTCTGTCGGGGAGAAACAATTTGAACTCCAATGAGTCAAATTTC
>JACZTG010000030.1 GCA_022573815.1 Candidatus Neomarinimicrobiota bacterium | reverse complement strand
CAATTATGAAAATTAAAAATGCTTTGCTAAAATGCAAAAATTACAATGACGTGGGCGCTATGTGTGAATTTGTGGATGATTTTATTGAAGGATTTCAATTATTTAAACCTTTGGAATCCCTCAAAGACCAGCAAGGGGGTGGGTGATGCCTGTAAATACAATGGTTGAATTTATGCAGTTTGTCAAAAAAAATTTACCAACAGAAGAGGACAAGCGGGTGATGAAGTCTGGGCAAATTAAGATAGCGGATTTATTGGAGAGAATGGAAAGTTTCGTTCCTATATTGGATGTAAGGATTGTTCCAAAAAGTGAGTTTATTAAATTGGTAAACAAAGAAAAGCAAATAGTAGTTCCCTTAAATATTGATGCAAATAAATTCTTAATTCGTCTGAAAAAACTACTCACTGATCAAACTGTATTTTTATATTTGGATCCATATGCGCTTAAGGGATGCGAATTTAATACTTGGTTACCGTTTCTTGAAAGAGAGCAAAAATCAAGTACTGAAATTTTAGTAAATATCAATATTACAGCCGTTAGGAGGCTCGCTTCACGTAACTCAATTGAAAAAGGAGAAATGAATGATAAGATTATAGGGTTTCATAAAAGACTGGATGAAGTATTTGGAGGAAATTATTGGAAAGAATCATTACTTAATCTGAGCCTAGACCAAAGGGATGCTGAAGAAGAGTTGATGAGGACATTTAAGAAAAAGATACTAAAATATGTTAAGTATGTTGGATATTGCCCTGTGAAAGTAAAACCAAATAATCTGGCAAAATTTTACATTATGTATTTATCAAATTCTGAAGATGGTTTATTGCTAATGAATGATATCATGTGCAAAGCATATAATACGCGTATGATGAAATCAATTTCCAAAGTATTGCCTTTATTCCCCGACTTGAAAATTAAATGGAATGAAGAAAGTAATTTAATGGAATTGAAACATATTATCTTAATATTAATTAAGTCAAATTTAAAAAAATCACGCAAAGATTATTGGAAAATAATTTGTAAAGATTTTTTTATGCAGTACATTGAAAGAGAATATAGAACAGCTGTGAAGGAACTGCATCAAGATAAGCTGATATTATTTGAAGATATAAGAGGTACTAAGCGACTAAATGATTCTTCTCTATTATATTTACCTGACCACAAAAGTATATAGATAAAGAATATGGTATTTAAATCACATATAGAATGGACAGACTCAACCTGGAATCCGGTAACAGGCTGTGACAAGGTAAGTCCCGGCTGTAAACACTGTTATGCCGAAAGAATGGCTAAGAGATTGCATGCAATGGGGCAATATAGGTATAGGAATAATTTTAAATTAACATTGCAGGAAGATATGATTGATGCACCTCTTTCATGGAAAAAGCCAAGAGTGGTCTTCGTTAACTCAATGAGCGATCTTTTTCATGATAAGGTACCGTTCAAATTCATTGAAAAGGTCTTTGCCACAATGATAAAAGCTAATCAGCACGTTTTTCAGGTTTTAACAAAGAGGTCAGAGCGACTATTAGAGATAGCAAAAGATTTACCTTGGACAGATAACATTTGGATGGGGGTAAGTGTAGAAAACGAAGATTATACGTACAGAATAGACGATTTGAGAAAAACGCCTGCTATTATTAAATTCCTGTCACTCGAACCGCTACTGGGGCCTCTAAATAATCTAAAATTGAATAATATAGATTGGGCTATCGTTGGAGGAGAATCTGGTCCCGGCGCGAGACCAATGGATGCTCAATGGGCAAGAGATATAAGAGACACATGTGTGAAGCAAAAAGTCGATTTCTTTTTCAAGCAATGGGGAGGTGTGAACAAGAAAAAAGCCGGTAGAATATTGGACGGCAGACTCTGGGACGAGATGCCAAAATATAGCTCAATCACCGTTTAAAGAGGTCAGAATGCAATTAAAGAGCAGGAAAGGTGAAGTCTGGGGCGCGGAATCAGCTGTGGACAAACTGGTGGTTATCAGGCAGAAATAATTCTATTGTAATTCTCTTTAGCCCAGCCATTTATGGCTGGGTTTTTTAGTTCATTTAAATACGTGACGCCGTTCACGGCGTTTTGGCAGATGAATAATAAGGGCGTGAACGCCCTATCCTTTATCGAGTTATATTTCATATCCCAGCCGTAAACGACCGGGCTAATAAATCATATAATTTTACGTTTATCAGGGCCACCGCCGGCGGCGGGACAGGCAAGCCCTAACCCGCACGCTTGTTCCTCTCCTCTTGAGGGGAGTGTCCGGCAGCTGCCGGACGAGGGGTGTGACCGTAAAGTAACGAAAATATTTGATTGAATTTCAGAATCACACCCTCTGTCACTCCGTGACACCTCCCTCCAGGGAGGAGACTTGCATTCTAATTTGTACATTTCTGTTTTTACGAGGAGTCCGAAAGACGACGCGGAAATCTCGATTTTTCCTGTTATCTCAATGTTGAGATTGCTTCGTCACTACGTTTCTCGCAATGACGAATGATTAAAAATGAAAATTCTATTGTAATTCCGACTCACGTTCCTTAATGTTTACGCAGAACTTCCGATTAGAACAGAAGGGAGAAAGATTGAATCGTTCCATAATTTTCATTTTATTATTTAGCGTTAATCTCGCCGGTTGCGGAAAAGAGGGCGAAAAAGAAGCTGCCGTAAAAACCGAAACAACTGAGAGTCAGATTATAATTAAGGAAACGCAGGCGGAAACTACTGCAACTAAAGCTGCGAAACCTATAGCCATCAGCGCTCCCGTTAAAAAGAAAACAGGAAAGTTCACCGTACAGATAGGAGCGTTCCGTTCGGAGCAGAGGGCGATAGAAGCCAGGTCTAAGTACAAATCCATGGGTTATGACGCATATATGGAGAAGACCACGGTAGGCGGAAAAGAAAAAGCCTGGTATCGGGTACGAATCGGAAGGTTTCAGCGAATCAGAGAAGCGGAAAAGGTATCACGTGAATTAAACGCCAGGGGTAACATCAAAGCGTGGGTGGACAGGATTCGCGGGTAGTTATTTCTTCTTTTCTTCTTGACAAATCAGCTCAGTTTACGTATACTTTTCGTTGTTCAGAAACGGAGAATTTAAGATGTCCAGAGTTTGTGATATATGCGGTAAAGGTCCTCTATACGGGAACAAGGTGAGTCACGCTCACAATACAAGCAGGCGGAGATGGTTGCCGAACCTTCAAAAGGTAAGGGCGAACGTCAACGGTACGGTAAAAAGGATTCGTGTTTGCACGACCTGCATCAAGCAGGGGAAGGTGATGAAAGCGGCGTAATTTAATCGCTTATTATGTTTTTAAAAGAGCAGCTTCGGCTGTTCTTTTTTGTTTATTAGGAACCACCCCCTGCCCCCTCCTTAAAAAGGAGGGGAACTTCCAGTTCATCCATGAAGTAAAACATTATAAATAGAGTTGGGAGCAGATGCACATTCTGATGAAAACCTTTTCTATAAATGTTTTACTTTCGATCATCGGCATGTTAATCATTGTTTCTTGTGACAATGATGATATAGTTGAAAATGTCGATGATTCATACATTGATGAAACACTTAATTATTCAATAAACACTGATAAATCAACGTACTTTTTCCTTGATACAATTTATTGGAGTGCGTCATTCACAAATCTTAGCGATGATACTATTTCATTTGATGATCACGGTACAGGACAATTTTTTAATTGGATATTGGTTGATACGCTTGGAACTTATTTTGATGGCTGGGTTACCACTGATTGTGTTTCTGTCTATAGTTTAATGCCGGGTGATGAATTAAAGAGTCATTGGACATCTGTAATTAATCCTTTCATCTCTAAATATTTGAATTCGGGATATTATTATGGAATTATGAAGCCGTGGTATAATTATGATTCATTAAGTTTTGATTCTACAAAATTCTTCATTGACAAGTCTGCTTATGAGGATGGATATAAAAAATTATCAATTAAAACTAGCGCTACTTCATATACCTGGCAGCAGGGGGAATCCAAGGACTTCATTTCTATTCAAGGAACCATAAGTAATGATTCCGATGCAACGTATTATTCACGATTAGGGGATGGGTTTGGTCCGCCAGAACAGGATCTATTGTATATTGCTGCATATTCAAGTGGATACATTGAAAAATACAGTGAATCGGAAAAGATTTGGATGGAAAGAGAGTTAAAATCTATCCTAATTGAAGGTGTAAGAGTCGTACCTATTAAGCCTTCACAAGATTATTCAATTTTTGGTCCTTTGACGAAAAGTCGAGAGGAGGACGAAACAGGAACTTATAGAATTCGGATAGATTATTATGATATCGAAAATCCGGATAGTACTGTAATTCCATTTCAGGATTTCTCGAATACATTTGAGATAAAATAATGCAAAATATCTCATAATTTACCTTATCGGACAGAGTTTAGATTCTTTCGTCATCCGCCAGCTGGCGGACTACTCCGAATGACGACATAGCCGTGCAGGCAAAATGTAATCTCCCCCTCCTTAAAAAAGGAGGGGGAATAAGAGTGCAGTCAGGACCACCAGCGGCGAGACAGGCAAGCCCTGACCCGCACGCTGCTCCTCTCCCCTTGAGGGGAGTGTCTGTCAGTTGACGGACGAGGGGTGTGATTCATCCTATCAGGAATGAATTTGTATTTGCTGTACGATAACACCCTCCGTCACTCCGTGACACCTCCCTCGAGGGAGGAGTAATAGTAAAAACAAAAAACCCGCCAAAAGGCGGGCTCTTTGCTTTTCTCTCAGGGTGACGACCTGATTCTACTACAAACTAGCTATATTCGTCTGCTTCCGCAGGAAAGCCGGAACTTCGATGTCGTCAACCGGAATCACGGTTTCCTCGCTATTTGAAACGGGACTCAGCAGCGGGCGTATGTCGCCGTTCATCCGTTGTACCGCGGGTTTTTCCAACTCTTCAAGATCATCCTTGTAGAATCCGAAATCCTTCTCTTCAGCCGGTTTAGCCGAGCTTGGATTCTTATTGAAGCCTGTTGCGATTACCGTGACTCTTATTTCGTCTTTGAGTTTCGGGTCAATTACCGCTCCGAAGATGATGTTCGCATCTTCACCGGCTTCCTGATAGATGATGGAGGAGGCTTCTTCCACATCATAAAGGGAGAGGTTTTCTCCGCCTGTGATGTTGATAAGAACTCCCAGCGCTCCGGAGATGTCCGTATCCTCAAGCAGCGGGCTGTTTATCGCCTGCTGTGCGGCGATAACGGCTCTTTCTTCCCCTTCTGCGGTTCCCGTGCCGAGAACAGCGTCGCCCATATCCGCCATTACGGTCCGTACATCAGCGAAATCAAGATTGATGATTCCGTGGTATGTTATGAGGTCGGAAATGCCTTTTGTGGACTGATAAAGAAGCGTGTCCGCTACCTCAAATGCGTTCAGGACGGAAGTATCTCTATCCACGATGGAGAGGAGTCGCTGATTGGGAATTACAATTATCGTGTCAACGTTTTTCCTGAGCTCCTCGATACCCGCTTCTGCCCGTCGGGTGCGTTTCGGCGCTTCAAACACAAACGGCTTTGTTACTATACCAACCGTTAGCGCGCCCAGGTCTTTCGCAATTTCCGATACCACCGGAGCCGCTCCGGTTCCTGTCCCGCCGCCCATACCCGCGGTTACAAAGACCATATCCGTATCCGCTAACGCTTTTGCAACGGTGTCTCTGTCCTCGTCTATCGCTTTTCGTCCTATTTCCACACTTGCTCCCGCGCCCAAGCCTTTAGTGAGACTCTGACCGATCTGTATCTTGGTCTTAGCCTCGCTGTGGTCCAGCGCCTGAGCGTCGGTATTGATGGCGATAAAATCCACGCCTTCCAATCCCGAGCGAATCATGCGATTTAAGGCGCTTCCGCCGCCGCCGCCGACTCCAACTACCTTTATTTTAGCTCTCTGTTCGAGTACTTCTGTGAATTCAAACAGCATAATTTCCTCCTGCTTTGTGTAGTTTTATTTTAACATTTCTCATACAAAAAAATTCGTTACATGGTCTAAAATCTTTTCCACCGCTCTCTTGAAATTCGGTTTATCATTATCTATATACGTTTCTAATTCGCCTTCCGGACTTACTGCGTAGTTTATCAGACCCAAAGCCGTTGAATACATCGGTTCGGAAACCAGGTCAACCAAGCCTTTAGTCGGATGTGGTATTCCTATCTTTACCTGCTGTTCGAAGATGTCTTCGGCGATGTCTCTGATTCCGTCCAAGAGGGCTCCGCCGCCGGTGAGGACAACTCCGCCTGCCAGCATATCGTACCGGTTGAACTTCTGCATCTCCAATTTCGCCATCTGCAAGATTTCCTCCACGCGGGGTTCCACGTATGAAGCGAGCAGCATTTTGGAGATCTCTCTCGGCGGTCTGCCGCCGATGCTTTTCAGTTTGAAATATTCGTCTTTGCTTACCAGCGATTGTTTTGCGCAGCCGTAAGCGCATTTAATCTCTTCGGCGTGCTCTCTCGGAGTTCGCAGCATATAGGCAACGTCGTTGGTGATATTTTCTCCGCCAAGCCCCACCACGGCAGTATGCCTCACCGCGCCTTTAAAGAAAACCGCAACGTCAGTTGTGCCGCCGCCGAAGTCAATTAGTGTCACGCCATATTCTTTCTCTTCTTCGTCCAACACCGCATAGCTGCTGGCGAGAGGCTCAAGAATCAGGTTGTTTACGTTTATTTCCGACCTGTTTACCGCCTTGACTATATTCTTCGCGGATGTGACGGAGCAGGTGACCACGTGCACTTTGGATTCGAGTTTCATCCCCGTGATACCGATGGGGGATTTAATTCCGAACTGGTCATCAACAGCATATTCCTGCGGCAGGACGTGAAGTATCTCCCTGTCTAATCCTGTCATAACAGGTGTTGTAGCCTCGTTCACCCTTTCGATGTCGTCTTCGGTTATCTCACCGTGCGTGATACCTCGTTTGGATTCTGATTTAGAAACAGCCACAACAGCGTCGCTGTTCATACTTCGGATATGGCTCCCGCCGATGCCGATAAATGCGCCGTTAATGTTCACGCCCGCCATTCGTTCGGCTTCCTGCACTGCCCGTTTGATGGACTGTACCGTCTTCTCAAGGTTCACAACAACTCCGCGTGTGAGTCCGAGGGAAGGCACCTTGCCAACTCCGAGGATGTTGATTTCACCTGACTCTTCATGCTCGGCGATGATAGTGCAAATTTTCGTTGTGCCTATATCAATGCCGGCGACTATTGAATCATTCATATTCTTTACTCCCTATTTCAAGAGCGTTCTTTAACTATTACCTGATTTTCAAAACGTAAATCCACGTAATGATACCCTGACAATCCTTCTCCCCGCTTCAGCGTAAAAAGCAGAGAACGAATTCTATTTATTTTGTTCTTATATCCTGATTTTCCCAAGAGAATTTTCGTTCCCTTGAGTGTGCCGATTAGGCTCACATCGCCCCGGGGACTGATATTGATTTCCGATATCGAGTTGTAGAGCGAGAACGGTTCGGCGTTGAGCAGCAGCGCAACGTCAAGGGCTTTACTGAATCGCGAATCATCAACTCTGTTTCCCATAAATGGGAGAGAAAGCTCTTCAATTCCAGTTATTATCGGCAGATCAAAAATCATATGGGAACGGGAGGGAAGCAGATGCCCTGATTTATCGGCAGCGTAAAAACTTCCCTGCGCGATGAGAACAAACGGTTTACGCTCCGTCACCCGCATCGCGACAGTGTTTGGAAGTTCGCGCGAAATCTTTACTCTTTCGATAAACGGATTCGCTTTGATCCGCTCTGCCGTTCTTTTGATGTCAATATCAAGCAAGTTTTCGCCGAACTTCAATCCCGACAGCCGGAAAAGTTCATCCGAGGAAACGGTTTCGTTGCCGACTATCCTCAGCTCGTCAAATTTGAATACTTTAAAAGCGTCGGCATATTCGATGACGGACAACGTGAAGAGAATCAGCAGACTTAAAATCGAGCCGAGATAAGTTCCGCGGATAATATGAGGTAACAGTTCTCTTAATTTATCTTTCATCAGATAAACCAATCATCATAACCCACTAATTTTAGTTCGAGTTCGAGCTCGACGTTGAATTTGTCCAGCACAGTCTTGTGAGCCAGAGCCACAAGGTGAACAACATCCTCCGCCCGTGCATTTCCCATGTTCAGTATAAAATTTCCGTGTTTCTCGGAAATCATCGCTCCGCCGGCTTTCGTTCCTTTCAATCCGGCATCCTCAATAAGCTTGCCCGCGGAATCGCCCTCAGGCGGATTCTTAAAGATGCTTCCTGTTGACGGGACCGAGACCGGCTGTTTCTCGTTCCGCGATTTGATAATCCTTTTCGATTCTCCGTATATTTCCGAAGCGTCTTCCACTTTTTCCAATTCAAATTCCGCTTCAAGAATGAGAGAGCCTTCGGGCAGATTTGATTCCCTGTATCCAAATTGAAGGTCAATGGCTCGGAGTTCGGTGAATTCACCATCCTCAAGCAGAAGAGTGAGTGATTTTAGTTTCTGGGAAATCTCCGAGCCAAAAGCGCCTGCGTTCATAAATAATGCTCCGCCCAATGAGCCGGGTATTCCGGCAAGTTTTTCCACTCCGGCGAGATTGTTCTTTCGGCAGGTGGAAACGAACTTGGCGAGGCTGATTCCCGATTGAGCCGTCACGGTTGTACCTAAAACTTCTATGGAAGAAAATCCGGCTTTCAAGTCTATCACCATTGCTTTAATGCCCTTATCGTGAACAAGTATGTTGCTTCCGCCGCCCATATTGAACCGTGGAATTTCATTCTCGCGGGAAAACTCGATTAAAATCTCAAGGTCGTTTCTGTTCTTCGGCAGGGCATAGAGATACGCCGGTCCGCCGATTTGATATGTGGTATGTTTGGACATCAATTCGTTGCGTTTCAGTTCTCCGCTGATGGAATTCTCCAACGCTTCGAAATCGAGATCAGTCAGCGGCTGCATTTATACCTTCCTGTTCTAATTTGTTTATCAAATCGTCTCCGGCTTTGAAAATATCTCCCGCTCCGATTGTGATTACCATATCATTGTCCCGTGCTGTTTCCATCAGGAAATCAACAATTTTATCCATATCCGGGATATAATGAACGTTCTTGTGACCTGCTTTTTCAGCGGCATCCGCGATAATCTTACCGGAAATTCCCTCAATAGGAGCCTCGCGCGCTGCGTAAACATCCGTCACTACAAGTATGTCCGCATGATTGAACGATTCGCCGAATTCGTCCTTAAAGTCTCTTGTCCGGGAGTAAAGATGCGGTTGGAAGACCGCTATAATTCGGCGGTCCCATCCCGTTTTGGCGGCTGAGAGCGAACTCTTCACCTCGGTGGGGTGGTGCGCGTAATCGTCCACCACCATAATGCCGGCTATTCTTCTTTTAATCTCAAACCGGCGTCTGATGCCCTCGAATTCACTCAACGTTTTCGCTATTACATCAAAAGATAAATCGAGTTCCAGCGCAAGAGCGACTACCGCTAAAGAATTTTTCACGTTATGCACGCCCGGCATATGAAGATTGATCTCGCCCATCTCAACGCCTTCGTTCACCAGCGTATAGATACTTTCTCCCGATTTGTACGATATATTGACAGCCCTGACTTCCGCTTCCTCCGAAAGCCCGTAAGTGATTATCCGTTTTTTCATATCCGGGATAATATCTTTGAGATGCGGTTCGTCTATACAGGCGATTATCGCTCCGTAGAACGGTACCCTTGATGCGAACGTGAGATATGTATTTTTTATATCGTCCAAATCTTTATATATGTCGAGATGTTCCTCTTCAATATTCGTGATGATGGCGATAGTAGGAGAGAGAGTGAGGAATGAACGGTCAAACTCGTCCGCTTCCGCAATGATATAATCTCCGTCTCCGAGACGGGCGTTCGTGGCGAGACTCCGTACGACTCCGCCTACTATAATGGTGGGGTCCAGACCGCCTTCCGTGAGAACCGCGCCTGCGATGGAAGTGGTTGTAGTCTTTCCGTGTGTGCCCGCAACAGCGATGGCGTAAGGTTTTAGTCGGACAAGTTCGGCGAGCATTTCCGCGCGGCGTATCACGGGGATACCTTTTTCCATAGCGGCTTGCAGTTCGGGATTATCGTCCGTTACCGCCGATGAGTGAACTACAACGTCAGCAGTTCCGACATTCTCGGCTGCGTGACCAATCTCAATCTGTCCACCCATATCGCGGAGATTCTGGGTAATATCCGTCTCCATCAAGTCCGAGCCTGAAACCGTGTAGCCCTGGTTCAGAAGCAATTCAGCCAGACCGCTCATTCCGATACCGCCGATGCCCACAAAATGCAAATGCTTGGTATGTCCCAGCTTAACCATCAATTTTCAGCGTCCTCCATAATGCCTAAAAGTGAATTTACTATCTTCATAGCCGAATCGTGATACGCCAAAGATTTTGCCGCTTCGGACATCTCCTTCAATTTCCATTGATCAAAAAGAAGTTCGAAAACCGTTTCCTCAAGCAAGCCGGAAGGGAGTTCATCCTGACTTATAACTATAGCCGCTCCCGCCTCTTCCATAATCGCGGCGTTATAATCCTGATGCTTTTCGGCGGCGTGAGGCAGCGGGATGAGAATCGAGGGGAGGCCAACGGCGGAGAGTTCCGCAAGCGTCAAAGCGCCCGCTCTGCAAATGGCTAAATCCGCTGAAGAATATGCGCCTGCCATATCAGTCAGGAAGGGCAGAATCTTTACGTTATCCAACTCTCCGACGCTGTTGATAATCATCTGATGGTCCAACGTTCCCGTCTGCCAGAGCAATTGAATCTCTCTGCGGTTTGCGTATTGATCAAAATTCTTAAGAATATGCATATTTATCGGATGCGAACCCTGACTTCCTCCGAATATGAGGATAGTCTGTTTTCCGGTGACAAGCCCGTAAGATTTCGAACTTAGAGACTCAGCTCTGCGAAGGAGCTCTCCTCTCACCGGATTTCCGCTAACTTCCACTTTCATATCTTTTTTTTTTAAGTATTTCAAACATTTCTCCATCCCCAAATGAACCCGAGTGACTCTCCCGGCGAGCAATCGTGTGGTTATTCCCGGATAAGAGTTCTGCTCGTGAATCAATGTGGGAATTCCCATGAGAGTCGCCGCAATAAGGGGAGGACCCGAAACGAAACCGCCTGTCCCCACAACCGCATCGGGTTTGTTCCGCGAAAGGAGCCAGAACGATTTCAGCACGGCAATTAAAATTTCTAACGGCACCAGGAGATTTTTCAGAATCGTAAGAAGCAGATTCCGCTCTCTGGAAACCCCCGAAATCCGTATCGGCAGAAATTCGAAATCACTGTTAGGAATAATTTTTCCCTCTATTCCTTTTCGTGTACCGATAAACAGTATCTCCGCAGATTTCCGAACCTGTTTAAGTTTTTCGGCGATAGCAAGCGCAGGGAAGAGATGTCCTCCCGTTCCGCCGCCGGCGAATATGACCTTGACCGGTTTCATTTTAACGAGAACTCCTTTTATATCTTTTCCGTTTGGGAGTACTTTTCGATGAAGATATATTCAGCAGTATTCCTGTGGCTCCAAGCGTGTACAGGATATTCGAGCCGCCGTAACTGACCAGCGGAATCGGCAGTCCTGTTACGGGAAGCAAGCCGGAAACAACCGCAGCGTTAACGACTGCATAAAGGAATATTGATGTTGACAGCCCTACAGTCAGATAAACTCCGAATTTATCATTGGCTCCCCGGGCAATTTTAAGCGACCGAAAATAGAACGCTAAAAACATCGTCGAAATGATCAGGACGCCGATAAAACCCATCTCCTCGCCGATGATGGCAAGTATAAAATCCGTGTGTGGAGTGGGAAGGAACAAGTTTTTGCCGACGCTTTCTCCAAGTCCTAATCCCAAGAGACCGCCGCCGCCAAGGCTCATTAGAGATTGCTGCATCTGGTAGCCTGCTCCCGAAATATCTCCGCCTTCGATAAATGATTTAATACGCTGAATCTGATAGCTGGAGTTGAATACAGAGAGAACCATTATCAATCCGCCGATGGCGCCAACGGCGGTCAGATGGCTGATTTTCGCGTTCCCGATGAAGAGCATTATGAAGGAAACCGCTATTATCATCGCGGTAGTGCTGAAATCAGGTTGAATCAGCACAAGCCCGGAAGCGATTGCTAAAATAATTATTGTCGGAAGAAGCCCGTCGGTAAATGATCCGATCCGTTTTTCATTCTTCTCAAGGTAGTATGCCAGGTAAGTTATGAGGGCAAATTTCATCAGCTCGGAAGTTTGGAGGCTGATTCCGCCGATATAAATCCAGCGGGCTGTTGAGCTTGTTCCCCAGAGACGATGGTATATTAATCCTGCGGTCAGCACGAGCGCCGCCGCGATGAGTAGCGGAATGGCGATTTTTTTATAAAACCGGTAGTCTATTCTCATTGTCAACGCCAAAAGAGCAAAGCCGATGAGAAGCCGCACAAAATGACCCTTGAGATAAATTGCGCTGTCGCCCATTTCTCTGCCTATTGCCGAGCTGGCGCTGTAAAGCATCACCATTCCTATTCCGGCGATGAGAATGATGATAAAGAGAAGGTTTTTATCGTAGTCGCTGCCGCGAACGTTGAAGTATCCTGACAGTGAAGTCATACAGCTTCTCCAAGCGCTTTCACTTCATTGGCGAAAACTTCGCCTCGTTCTTCGTAATTCCTGAACATATCAAAACTCGCGCAGCCGGGCGAAAGCAATACGACGTCGCCGGCTACCGAGAGGCGCTCAGCAACTACGACAGCGTCTTTCAAATTGGGAGAGACGCGCTTGTCCGCTATAGACGAGAACGATCTGCTTATCTTCTCCGCCGCTTCTCCTATGAGAATCAGCGTTTTCACTTTCCGCGAGACAAGTTCCTTGATAGATTCAAAATCGGAACCTTTATCCCTGCCGCCTGCTATCAATATTATCGGTTCATCAAAAGAGTTAAGAGCCACCGTCATTGAATCAACGTTGGTGGATTTCGAGTCGTTAACATAACTGACTTCGTTTAAAACACGCACAGTTTCGAGCCTGTGCTGCACTCCGGGAAAGGCAAGGAGGGCGCTGCCAGACCTGATAATGGAAGCGCCCCCTGTTGTGGCGAGTAAAATACATGCTGCGGCGTTTGCCACATTGTGGATGCCGGGCAGTTTAAGGTCGTTCACGTTTATAACCGTTTCATCAATCGATTCATATTTCAATCGAAGTTCTGAATCTTCGAGCCAACAGCCGTTGTCCAGCTTGGTTTTTACCGAAAAAGAGATATTTTTGGCAGCGGAGTTGGAAGCGATTCGTGTGGATTCCGTGTCGTCGCTGTTATAGATGAAATAATTATCCGAGGTCATATTCTCTGTTATCCGCTCTTTGGCGTTCACGTAACTTTCATAGTTCGTGTGCCAGTCCAGATGGTCGGGAGTGACGTTGAGCACTGTTGCGGCAACCGGATGGAATTTGTCAATCCATTTGAGCTGAAAACTGCTTACCTCGAGGATATATATAGTTTTGTTCGTGTCTCCTTTACCGACGAGAGAGGAGAACGGCGTTCCGATGTTTCCGCCTAATCGCACATCGTCAAACGACTGCTTCATCATCTCGCCTAATAGTGCTGTGCAGGTCGTTTTGCCGTTTGAACCTGTAATAGCGGCGATTTTTCCATCGCTGAACCAGCTTGCGCACTCGAGTTCGCTGTATATCGGCAGCTCGGCTTCCAGCGCTTGTCCGATAATGCCGGCTGTCTCGGGGACGCCGGGACTCGTCACGATGAATTCCGCTTCCAAAGCGTGTTCGGTGTGTCCGCCTGTCTCGTATTTAATGCTCATAGCATCCAACTCGGCTGTGGCAGCGGCGAGCAACTCGGAATCGCCGCTGTCACTAACGAAAATCCGCGCTCCCGCATCGGAGAGAAGGCGGGCAGCCGCAATTCCGCTTTTAGCCATGCCCAGCACCGTGATTTTCTTATTTGACAGATCATCTTTCATCAGTGTTTGTTAAGTTCTTCCTCATCTAATCTTGAATGTGCTTAAGCTTATAATCGCGGCAAGTATGCCGATTATCCAAAATCGTACTACTACTTTTGATTCCGCCCATCCCTTGAGTTCGTAATGATGATGCAGCGGCGCCATCTTGAAATATCGTTTTCCTTTGCCCTGTTTCATTTTCGTATAGCGGAAATACAAAACCTGAATGATGACGGAGAGTGTCTCCACTACAAAAACGCCTCCGACCAAAATGAGCAGAATCTCTTTCTTAATGAGAATAGCCGCAACGCCTAATGCTCCGCCAAGCGCCAACGCTCCCGTATCGCCCATAAAAACCTGCGCCGGTCGTGTGTTGAACCAGAGAAATCCCAGGGTGGCTCCCACCATAGCCGAAAGGAAGACCGCCATTTCACCCGAGCCTGCTAAATAGTCTATATAAAGGTAATTTGAAATAATCGAGTTTCCGGTGGCGTATGCCATAACCGTGAACGCAAGCGCCGCGATGCACATAAGTCCCGTAGCGAGTCCGTCCAATCCGTCGGTAATATTCACGGAGTTGGATGTGGCTGTGATAACAAGAATAACCATAGGAATATAGAAATAGCCGTAATCAATCTGATAATCCTTGAAGAACGGCAGATAGCTGGTTGTACCCACTGCTTCCCACGCAGGGGAGAAGTAAACTATTCCGCCGATTATCAATCCGAGCGAAATTTGGCCGACAAATTTATATCGCGCAATCAAACCTTTCGGGTGATTCTTCACGGATTTCAGGTAGTCGTCAATCCATCCCACAACACCCATCCATACTGTGGCTAAGAGAGCAAGCTGAACATACCGGTTCAGAAGATTCGCCCACAACAATGTGGGGAGAACGATTGCGGCGATGATGAGTAATCCGCCCATCGTCGGCGTTCCCTTCTTTTTGAGATGGGATGCAGGACCGTCGCTCCGTATCTCTTCTACGATATTGTGTTTTTTGAGAAGCCGGATTATCATCGGTCCAAGTAAGAAACTAATCAGCAGAGCCGTGATAGCGGAACCCGCGCTCCGGAAAGTGATATATTGAAATACATTGAATCCCGAAATGTAGGAACGAAGGGGATAGAGCAGATGAAACAGCATCAGTTCACCTCGTTTTTCATAAGTTCGATAACGTCTTCCATCGCCATTCCGCGTGAACCTTTCACGAGAATCATATCTCCCGGGTCAGTGAAATTCATAAGATACTCCGTGAGTTCTTTTTTACTTTCAAAGTGCCTGGCATCCTGCAATCCATATTTTTTTGCTTCTTCAACAGTCAAAACCGATTCGTTTCCGAACGTGAGGAGAGTGTCAATTTTCAGATCCGAAATTAAGCTGCCGACGTTCCGGTGTTCCTGTCGGCTGAATCTTCCTAACTCCAGCATATCGCCGAACACGACGACTTTCTTCCCGTCAGATTCCAAATTGGAGAAAGTTTTCAATGCCATCTCAACCGATGCCGGATTGGCGTTGTAACTGTCGTCTATGATAGTTCGTCCTGCGGCTTCAGTCCTGCTCATCCTTCCTTTGAATCCTTTGTAGGAGGCAAGCGCGTCCCGAATCTCGGGGATGGGAACGGCGTATTTAAGACCTATAGCCGCGGCGGCTAAGGCGTTGGACGCCATATTCTTGCCGAGAGTTTGCAGCATAAACGGTTCGCAGCCGTTGAATTCAAGAACCGTTCCGGTTCCCTTTTCCGACTCAACAATTCTTCCCTGAATATCCGCGTCATACAGGAAGCTGAAGGTCAGTTTGTTTTCTATTTTTTTGCTCATGGTGTCAATGCGGACATCGTCAAGGTTCACAATGGCAGTCCCACCGACCGCCATATGTGTGAACATCTCCCCCTTAGAGGAAGCGACCTTGTCGATATCCGCAAAAAATTCTGTGTGTGATAGGGCAACATTCGTTATGAGGCCTACATCAGGTTCGGCGATGGAACAGAGGTAGGTCATTTCGCCGGGATGGTTGATTCCCATTTCCAAAACCGTATATTCCGCCTCATCCGGCGTACGGAGCAGAGTGAGCGGCACTCCTAAATGATTATTCAGATTTCCAGCAGTTTTGTGAACATAACCGATCTTCGAAATAACGAGAGCTGCCATCTCCTTAACCGATGTCTTTCCGTTTGAGCCTGTGATTCCGATGACAGGCCGGCTCTGCTTTTTCCGGTGATAATTCGCGTATTGTCCGAGAAAGAGCTGTGTGTCAATAGTGAGAAAGAGAGGGAAGCCGGTCGGAACCGATGCTTTGTTATCGGCGTACCAATCTTTGGATATGACCACGGCAGACGCTCCCTTTTGAGCGGCGTCTCTTATGAAATCGTGACCGTCGAAATTTTCGCCTTTAATCGCAACATAAATTTCGCCTGATTTAACGGTTCGGCTGTCAATGGAGATGCCGGAGATCTCCCCGCTGAGCGGACGCTCAGTGATGACTGCCTCTATATCGCCCGGGTTGCTCAATATCAAATTCCTATCCCTTATCTCCTAAAAGTTCTTTTATTACCTCTTTGTCGCTGAACGGCTTCCGAACTCCGTTTATCTCCTGATAGTCCTCGTGTCCTTTGCCCGCGACAAGAACCACATCCCCGCTGTTCGCTTCAGCCAGAGCATGCCCGATGGCGCTTCGCCTGTCTTCAATCGCTTTAAAGTTATCTTTATTCATACCCTGCGTAATGCCGCTGATAATGCTCTCAGGCGGCTCGCTCCTGGGATTATCTGAAGTCACGATAACAAGATCGGAAAGAGAGGAGGCGAGTTTCCCCATAATCGGTCGTTTCTCAACGTCCCTGTCGCCGCCGCATCCGAAAACCGTTATGAGTCTGGAATCGGGAGCTCTCAATTCGCCTGCGGCTATCATTGTGTTTTCCAAAGCGTCCGGCGTGTGAGCGTAATCAACAATAATCGTGAAGCCGGCATCCGAGTCAATTTTCTCGAACCTGCCGGGTATTTGAGAAAGATTTGTCAGGTTTTCAACGGCGCTGTCTGTGTTTACGCCTAACACTTCAACAGCGGTGAACGCCGCCATGAGATTATATACATTGAATTCACCCGACAGCGGAGATTCAATATCCAGAGCGCCTTTCGGGATTGAGAGCGAAATTTTCATACCCCGATCCGAATAAGTGTGTGATAAAGCCTGATAATCGGCGGAAGAATCCGAAATGGAAAAGGTCGCCACATTCGCTGAAGTCATTGTGGACATATAGTTTGAAGATTCATCGTCGATATTGATGACAGCGTAAGCGGAATCTTTCAGCTCCTTGAAGAGCAACCCCTTTGCGTTCCTGTAGGATTCAAAATTCTTGTGATAGTCGAGGTGATCATGGGTAAGGTTGGTGAAAACAGCCACATCGAAATCAAGTCCGCGCACTCTTTTGAGGGCAAGGCTGTGCGATGAAACTTCCATAACGGCGTGTGATGACCCTTCATTCACCGCTTTGCGTAAAAATCGGTTGAGTTCGGGAGCTTCGGGTGTCGTGAGGGAGGATTTTTCAATTCCCTCGCCGTAATCGTGACCCACAGTTCCGAGAATAGCCGTCTTGCATCCTGCGGACTGAAGCATATACCGTAGAATATGCGCCACAGAAGTTTTTCCGTTGGTGCCTGTAATTCCGATCAGTTTCAGATTCCGGGAAGGATTCCCATAGAAAGCGGAGGAAGCATACGCAAGGGCAAGCCGGGTGTCAGGGGTAGTGAGAACGGGCACTTCAGTCGTATTTTCATAATCAACAGAAACGACAGCGCTGCATCCTCTTTCGATAGCGTCGGGGATGAACTGCGCGCCGTCAAAGTTTTCTCCCTTGAGGGCGAAGTAAACATCGCCTTTTTGCACAGCCCGAGAATCGTAAGCGATACCGCTTACGACGGCGTCGTTCCCCGTTAGATCCTTATATTCTATTCCTTCCATAATCTTGTATAGGGACGACGGGTTATTCAATCTTAATTCGTACCCATCGTAAGGATTACTTCAAGTCCCGCGGATATCCGCCGTCCCGGCAGAGGACTTTGTTTCTTCACAATGCCGCTGCCTGAAAAACTTGTGTTCAAATTCCGTTCGCCGAGAATCTTCAGCGCCGCCCTGAGACTTAGCCCTTTCACGTTGGGCATAAGGTCTTTTCGGACGCTCTTTTTCTGAGTTCTAATATATCTGACGCTGGAAAGACTCGTTAACTTCGGCTCTGCGCGTTCCGTATTCAGCTGCTCTTCCATTGCCTTCTCGATTTTTCGGGGAGGAGAGGAAGCGATGAGCCGCGGGTTCGAATCCACGATTCGCGTAAATATATTCTTCACTATCGGAGCGGCGACCTCGCCGCCGTAAGAGAGGTAAGTATCTGGATTATCTACGATTATAAGACAGAGAAACTCGGGATTTTCCGCAGGGAAAAAAGCCACAAACGAAGCGTAATACTTATTTGAATGCTTGCCGTTTATTAACTTCTGTGAAGTTCCGGATTTGCCCGCCACATTAAAACCTTTCATATATGCCTTCTTGCCGGTTCCGACTTTCACCACACCCAGGAAGAGATTTTTTAATTTCCTCGACGTTTCGGAAGACATCACCCGCCGGACGACCTTTACATTGTCCGAGATAAGTTCAGAGCCGTCGCTTTTGGACGCAGAAGCGATTATCCTCGGTTTCAGGAGAAATCCGCCGTTTGCCGCTGCTGCATATGCCATTCCAAGCTGAAGCGCCGTTACCGAAACTTCGTATCCGATTGCGATTTCCGCCAATGAAAGGGCAGACCATTTGTCCAGGTTATGCAGAATCCCGCTGCTTTCGCCGTCTATCGAGATGCCGGTTTTATTGCCGAATCCGAATGCTCTGGCAGTGTGATATATGTTCTCCCTGCCCGATGCCTGAGCTATCTTTATAACTCCAACGTTGCTGGAATTATAGAATACCTGATTAAAGGTGAGCCAACCGTAAGGTTTATGGTCGGTTATCGAAATATTTGCCACCTGAATCTTCCCGTTTTCGCAAAAAATCATATCGGAATCGTTATATACCTTGTTTTCGATAGCTGCCGTGGCGGTAATCAGCTTGAATGTGGAACCCGGCTCATAAGTATCCGTTATAGTTCTGTTCTTGAAATTTTCCACAGGGTAATTCGTATAATTATTCGGATTGAAATCGGGCGCGTTTCCCATAGCCAAAATTTCACCTGTCTGAGGTTGTAGGAGAATTCCGATTACCCGTTCGGCACCCCATTTTTTATAGGCGTTTTCCAACTCTTCCTGAAGAATTATCTGATAATCGAGATCAATGGTCAGAGTCACATCTCCGCCTCTGACAGGATTAACGGTGCGGGAGAGCATGCCGGAGAAATCTCTGCCTTTGCCGTCTATTTGAAAGGTTTTTCTTCCGTCCACACCGCTGAGATAGTTGTCATATGACTTTTCGACTCCCTCGATACCGAGATTGTCAATGTCTGTGAAGCCGATTATCTGCGCGCCGATCTCCCCATAAGGATAATATCTTTTCGATTGTTTTATGGGAGAAAGCCCCTTGAAATCCCTATCAATAATGGAAAGACCTTTGGAGGGAGTCACCTTTCTCTCCATCCAGATGAAATTCTTTCCGCTTTGCAGCTTGTCGGTATAATAAGAAGCGGGCTTTCCGAATGTCTCGCTGAACGCCGCAGCCATCAGCTCGGGTTCTTCCACCAACGGAGGATGAACGCCTAAATCGTAGTAGGGGAGGTTCATAGTCAGCGCATTTCCGTTCCTGTCCCGGATAGTTCCGCGCTCCGCCTCGAGGATTATTTCCTGAGTGTACTGATTATTCCGCACTACCAGTAAATCTTCATGGTTGATAACCTGTATCCAGAAAAGTTTGCCCATTATAACGAGCCACACGGAAAGGGAAAGAATATATATTATGGTAAGACGAACCCTGCTTCCGCCGCTGAACAGATCTAATGTTATACTTTTGCGTGACACTTTATATATCGTCTCCATAGGAACTTAGGATATTCATATCAGGTTTTGCCGCAAGTACGATCGATTGAGGAGGAGGGAATACCATATTGAGATTATCCTTTGCGAAATTCGTTATCCTGTCGGCTCTGGAAAGGCCGGCGATTTCCGCTTCCAACAGCTTTCCCTCTGTCTTTTTCACCGCTAATTCCTTGCTCAGAGCCGAGATACTATTAAGCGTGGAGGTTACTTCGTTGTTCAGCCAGACGTAACCTACCATCAGCCCAAACGCCATCGCCGTTACGGCGACAAATGTGAATGCGGACGCTTCTTTCTTTGCTTTCCTGCGGATATTTTTTTTAGGTCTAATCATTTATAATCTCTCTGCTACTCTCATTTTTGCGGGCTGTCGGGGCCACCGCCGATGAATAAATTACGCCATATTCCTCTCCCCTTGAGGGGAGTGTCCGGCTGCCGCCGGGCGAGGGGTGTGACCATTCGCTAACCGATGTTATAGAGAAAATTGGAGAATCACACCCTCTGTCACTTCGTGACACCTCCCTCCAGGGAGGAGGTTGATAGCCCAACCCGCGCTCGATTGTCATTGCGAGGGAGTCCCGCAGCTGCGGGATGACCGCGGCAATCTCAAATCTATTCTGCACATCTACAAATCGAGATTGCTTCGTCGCTTCGCTTCTCGCCTGTCCGAGCGATGCCGGGCAGGCAAAGACGACATTAATTATATTTTGGTCAGTGTTCAGCAATTATAATCTCTCTGCTACTCTCATTTTTGCGCTTCTCGAACGCGGATTGATTCGGATTTCCTCGTCAGTAGGCTTCATAACATGTTTAGTCAGAATCTTTAATTGCCGAGTGTGGCCGCAAACGCATTGAGGAATTTCCGGCGGACAGATACAATCGGACGATTCCTCTTTCATAAACTGTTTTACGATACGGTCCTCGAGCGAGTGATAGGAGAGGACTACAAGCCGCCCCCCTTTTTTCAGTACTTTCAGCGAGGAATTAAGCCCGTCAATAAGGTTCGTGAGTTCATCGTTTACCGCAATACGCAATGCCTGAAACACTCTTGCGAGAGATTTAGTCTTCATATTTCCCATTATCACCTTTTCAATCACAGAACGCAATTCACCTGTGGTCATAATAGGGGAGGCATTTTTAATTCCGGTGGCTATCTTCCTGCTGTGACGTTCTTCGCCGTAAGCGTAGATGAGATTCGCCAGGTCTTTTTCGTTAAGCCGGTTAATCAGTTCGTATGCGGGAGCTCCCTCGCTCTGATCCATCCGCATATCAAGAGGACCGTCGGAACCAAAGGAGAATCCGCGTTCGGGAACATTTATTTGAGTGGAAGAGACGCCGAGGTCGAGAAGAACGCCGCTGACGTTCTTAATTCCAAACCGGTCGGCAATCTCGGGCATCATCGGAAATTTGCCTTGAAACAACCTGACTGGCGTGGTTGAGTCGCTGAATCTCTTTTTGCAGTGTTCAATTGCTGTCGCATCTCTGTCAATTCCAACATAAAGGGCTTTTTCGCTCAGGGACTTGAGTATAGCGGCGGCATGTCCGCCTCCTCCTAAAGTCCCGTCTATGTAAACCCCATCAGGGTCAATAATTAAGCTGGTCTTAACTTCTTCCACCATTACAGGGTTGTGCCATACGTTATTTTTGACATCAGATCCCATGGCGGATCAAACTATAAAACTATTTTTTCAGCGAGAGCCGTCAATTCTTCCTCGGATAGTTTTGCATCATCCGACATTCTTGCGTCCAACTCTCCCGGATCCCAAATCTCTATCTGATTCAGCATCCCGATTATCACAGCGTCTTTAGTTAAACTTGCTACTTCTAAAAGGTTTTGGGGAATAGTGATTCTTCCCTGTCCGTCGTGCCTGCAATAGGTGGCGTATCGCGTGAGGTTACGCATAAATTGCTGGTCGGTGAGACTTATCTTATTGAGATTGCGAATCAGGTTCTCCTGAATCTTGTCCCATTCTTCGACCGGCATTGCCACCAGGCACTTCTCGCCTGCCATATTTTTTGAGATTACGAAAGTCTTGTTATTCGAAGGGTGTAGTATCTTTCTGAAAGGAGCGGGGATATTGACTCTGCCTTTATCATCAATGGTGTATCTGTATTCGCCTAAGAATGAATTAGGTTCAGGTGTCATCCCGTTACTCGCTTTGTTTTTAATTAAAATAGGGCTGTTAACCCATAATTACCCCGAAACATACACTATTACCCATACTGTGTCAAGAGAAAAATGCTACTATTTTATTATCTAATTAAACGGTGGACGTATAAACGTTGATATAAAAGAGTTTACGGCGATATGTGTAAATAAAAACTATAACGCTTTTTTATCGGTTTTGAGCTTATTTACGTGGAATGAAGGGAAATCAGTTAATAAAAAGGTTTAACTACCCATTCGCTGCTTTGACGATTCGCTCCCGTGTGCGCGAGTCAGGAGTATTCCTGACTGCTCAATTTTTCTCTCCCCTTGAGGGGAGTGTCCGCCAATTGGCGGACGAGCCTGCCCGACTGATGTCAGGCGGGGGGTGTGACCAATCAACAATCTAAAATATTGAGTTATCTTCAGAATCACACCCTCCGTCACATCTTACGCCTTCGGCGAGATCGTGACACCTCCCTCGAGGGAGGAGGACATTTTCCCCTCCTTATAAAGGAGGGGACTGAGGGGTGGTTGTCTTTTAATAGATTTATCAAAAAGGATAGTAGATTGCTTCGTCACTGCATTCCTCGCAATGACGAAAGAGGACGGACTTGAGATTCTTTCGCTACGCTCAGAATGACGGGAAGTTGTGCGGGTTAGGGCCACCGCCGTTGGCGGGACTTACCTTTGGTCTGACCGCACCGAAGATTAATTTACCGCGCCTATCTCAATAATCATCAGGAGGTTTGCGGGATTCCTTAATCCTGCTTCTCGCTTTTTTATCTCTCAGCCGTTTCTCTTTTGAGGCGAAAGTCGGTTTGGTTTTTCGGCGTGGTTTTGGCAGGGTGAGCGATTTGATAATAAGCTCTTTCAAACGGTTAAGAGCGTCTTCACGATTCTTGGACTGCGAACGGTGCCGGCGGGCATCAATTATAAGTATCCCTTCCGATGATACTCTTTTCCCCGCAATTCTGATGAGGCGGTCCTTAACCGCTTCGCTTA
>JACZTG010000029.1 GCA_022573815.1 Candidatus Neomarinimicrobiota bacterium | reverse complement strand
TTCTGAGCGTTTACGACTGCTATCGCAGTCATATTCACCACATCTTTAACTTCGGATGAACCGATTTGCAATACATGAACAGGTTTTTCCAACCCGACAAGTATCGGACCGACAGCTTCCGCTCCTCCGAGTCTCATAAGAAGTTTATAGGCAATATTCCCGGAAGCTAAATCGGGAAATATCAGAACGTTCGCTTCTTTCTGAAGCGTGGAAAAAGGATAATTCTCCCTCAGCACTGATTTGGTCACCGCCGCATCAACATTCATCTCACCGTCGATAATTAAGTCCGGCTCCTGTTCTTTCACAAGTTTCACCGCTGCCGCTACCTTTTTTGCCTGCGGATGTCGTGAACTGCCGAAATTAGAAAATGAAAGCATTGCCACCCGCGGTTCCATATCAAATTCACGAGCCAAATCAGCCGTAAGCAGCGCTGTTTCGGCTAATATCTCAGGAGTAGTGTCTATGTTCATCGTTGTATCCGCGAATAATTTTATTTTGTTCTTGAATATCATAAGGTAAACGCCGCTTATACGATTAATACCGTTTTTTGTATTAATAACCTGAAGCGCGGGTCGAATGGTTTTTTGATATTGCTGCGATATTCCCGATACAAGCCCATCAGCATCCCCGATATGAAGCATCATGGCGCCAAAATAATTCGGATTGATTATACTCTGATAAGCATCATCGTATGTAACACCGTTCCGCTGCCGCAGAATTGAGAATTTTTCAGCGTAAGTTTTTCTAAGCTCGTCATCATTCGGGTCTATAATCTGCACTCCATTACAATCCAAACGAAGCGATTTAATTCGATTTTGTATCTTTTTCTTATTGCCGAGGAGAATCGGCTTGGCAATACCTTCGTCAAGAACTATCTGACATGCGCGTAATATCTTATCGTTATCTCCCTCAGGATACACTATTTTCTTTGGATTATTCCGCGCCTTTCTAATCATTAGGCGCATTACCTGCCTTGATTTACCGAGTCGATCTTCGAGAGATTCCTTATATTCATCCAAATCAATGGTTATACGCGCAACGCCGCTGTCCATAGCAGCTTTTGCGACGGCAGTTGCTTCCCATATGAGCACTCTCGAATCAATCGGTTTGGGAATAATATAATCAGGTCCGAACTTGAAGCTCTTTACATTGTATGCTTTTGCAACAGCATCAGGCACATCTTCCTTGGCTAATGCCGCGAGAGCGTATGTTGCAGCAATTTTCATCTCTTCGTTTATCGTCTTTGCCCTCACGTCCAGAGCGCCCCGGAATATAAAAGGGAATCCGAGAACGTTATTCACCTGATTGGGATAATCAGACCTGCCGGTGGCGACAATAGCGTCCGGTCGCGCGTCTTTCGCGTCTTCATAAGTTATTTCAGGATCGGGATTTGCCAATGCGAATATTATAGGGTCTTTCGCCATGGTTTTCACCATAGCTTTAGTGAGGACATCTTTTACGGACAGACCGCAAAAAAAATCCGCCCCCTTCATCGCGTCGGCTAAAGTTCGCTCGTCGGTATCAACCGCGAATTCAGCTTTATATTTATTAATGTCCCCTTTTCTTCCCTTATATATTACTCCTAATTTGTCAACCATTCGGACATTTTTCTTATTGACTCCAAGATTAATATAATGCCGTGTACATGATATCGCTGCCGCACCAGCGCCTGATATGACTATCTTTATTTCACTCGCCTTTTTTCCTGTTATTTCAAGAGCGTTAATTAATGCTGCTCCCGAGATTATGGCGGTTCCGTGTTGATCATCATGGAATACAGGAATATTCATCTCTTTTTTCAATCGCTCTTCAATCGTAAAGCATTCCGGAGATTTAATGTCCTCAAGATTTATACCGCCGAATGTCGGTTCTAACAGCTTGACCGCATTGATAAATTCCTCTTCGTCTTCGGTATCAAGCTCGATGTCGAACACATCCACATCTGCGAATTGCTTAAACAAACCCGCTTTCCCTTCCATTACCGGCTTTGCCGCCAATGCTCCGATATTTCCGAGTCCCAAAACTGCCGTTCCGTTGGTGATTACTGCCACAAGATTTCCCTTGGCGGTATATTCGTATGCATCATCCGGATTTTTCTCTATTTCGAGGCAGGGTACTGCCACTCCGGGAGTGTAAGCTAACGAAAGGTCTCTCTGTGTGAGAAAAGGTTTTGTTACATTTACTTCTATTTTCCCTTTTCTGTCTCTTGAATGGTACTCTAAAGCGTCTTCTTTGCGAATCATTAGATTTTCCCTTGTTGAGTTTGTCGGTGTATCTGGTTACTTGAAGAGGAATATATAATTAATCGAATGATGAGAACTACGATTATTTAACTTCCTTAAAAAAATATTTTCAGCGCTGATTCAATATCAACAGTGAAATTCAGAGATTAGAATCTAAAAGGTTCCGAATCCCCGCTTCAAAAACTTCTTTGCTCTGCGCGCCCATAAAATAATTCGTCACTTCTCCCTTCTGATTAATCAGGAAAGTAGACGGTATTGAAGCGAAATTACCATACGCATAAACAAGTCCGGCTATATCATCGTCAGAACCGTATAAAATAAGGTAATCTATGTCATATGATTTCATAAATGACTCTATATCATCTTTTGAGCCGGAAGTTATTGCCACGCCAACGACAATAACATCGTCATTCTTGTAGCCGTTATACAGTTCATTCAGTATGGGAATCTCCAATTTGCAAGGTCCGCACCATGTAGCCCAAAAATTCAGCATCACGATTTTACCCCGGTAATCGACGAGATTGAAATCTTCCCCGTTAAGAGTTTTCAAAGATAATTCGGGAGCCATCTGATAATCTTCTTCATCCACAACGTTGGGAACATTAGCGTCAACATCTAAATAATAATCAAATACAATACCTAAAATCAGTAACGAAATTGCGATTATTTTTAATATCTTCATTTTAACCTATGTTTAAAAGCCATGGAAAGAGTTTTGTGAAATACAGCGTTAACTTAAAGAATAGATTGAAAAATATCATCCCACCTATTCCTACAAGAAACATTCCGCTTATTATCTCTATCAATTTATAATGCTTTCGCATGACCGTCGAAAAAGTTACAAATTTATTAGCCGCAAATGCTGTCAGGATGAACGGTATTCCAAGTCCGAGGGAATAAGCCGAAAGCAATAGCATTCCTTCTACAGCGCCTCCCTGAACACCTGCGATTGCAAGGATTCCCGCAAGAACCGGTCCGATGCATGGACTCCAGCCTACTGCAAATGAAAGCCCGATAAGGAATGCGCCTACGAATCCAACTTCTTTGGGATTAATGTTGAGACGTTTTTCATATTGAAGAAATCGTACGGGAATCACACCCGCGAGATGAAGACCAAAAAAGATAAGGACCAGACCTGCTATCCTGTAAAATAACGGCTGTTTGAAAAACGCTGAAAATAATCCTGCAAGCGCTGCTCCAAGAAGTATGAATACCACTGAAAACCCAAGCACGAAAGAAAGACTCAATAACAAAACCTTTTTGGTTTTCTTCGAATCTTTACTGTTCTTCAATTCATCAATTGACAAGCCCGACACAAATGTGATGTACGCTGGAACGAGCGGAAGTACGCAAGGGGAAACGAACGAGATGAATCCGCCGAAAAAAGCGGCTATAATTCCTACATTAGGCATTATATAATCCTATTTTGATTTTAACTAGTTTGAATTTCAACACCTCTCCAAAACGCAACATAATTTTTAATCGAACTTGCTGCCTCCGAAGCATCCGGATAATACCAGGCAGCATCTTGATTTTCCTTTCCATTTACTTCAATGGTATAATAACTTGCTTCTCCCTTCCAGGGACAGGTCGAATGATTCTCATTCTCTTTGAAAAACTCTCGGTTGATGCTGTCAGGAGGAAAATATTGATTCCCCTCCACTACGATACATTCATCGCTCGAAGCCAGTAGTTCTCCATTCCATAACGCTTTGACCATATATTCCTCCAATTAATATACGTTTTGCTCCAATACAACGGCTAATGTTAATAATTGGTTACGTTTATAAATGTCATATAGATTACTCATTTTCAAATATTCCACTTTTCCCTCCTGATTTGAAAATGAGTTTCACATTGCTTATTTCGATTGTCCTGTCCACGGATTTACACATATCATAAATAGTCAGAGCGGAAACCGTGACAGCAGTCAACGCTTCCATTTCCACGCCTGTGCTGTCCTTTGCCTTTGAAGTAGCGGTTATTTTAACCAATTTTTGTTCCTCGTCAAGTTTAAACTCAATATTAATATGACTCAAATTAATCTGATGAGTCAGAGGTATAATCTCCGAAGTTCGCTTCGCCGCATTAATTCCTGCTATATTTGCTACTGTTAGGACGTCACCTTTCTTGTTTTTGTCCTTTATTATTTCGATAAACGCTTCTTCATTGAGTTTTACTTCACCCACTGCGGTCGCAGTCCTGACAGTCGTTTCCTTATCACTGACATCCACCATTGAAGCTTTTCCATCTTTATCCAGATGAGATAACGTCATTTTTTTCACTGACTCAATATCAGAGTTCCGATTTCGTTGTCATATATACCCGGTCCATAACAACGTCCTCTAAAGGCCTATCGCCGGGACCTATATTGACTTCGGCTATTTTATCAATAACTTCAATCCCTTCAATTATTTTACCGTACACCGTGTATTCGCCGTCAAGATGTGGAATATCCACATGACAGATGAAAAATTGACTTCCGCTTGACCTTCGTTCCGGATTAGTGCTGTTTCCTGTTCTTGCCGCTGCTATCGCTCCTCGCTTATGAACATTATGTATTTCCGCGCCAACAGTATATCCCGGACCGCCCATACCGTCATTGGTCGGATCATCGTCACGAGAGTTTATATCACCGCCCTGAATCATAAATCCGGGAATTATCCGGTGAAATGTTATTCCATCATAATAGCCGGCTTGAGCTAATTTTTTGAAGTTTGCCGCATGAACAGGCGCATTTTCTATATCGAATTCAATTACAATTCTTCCGAACTTAGTTTCAATTACTGCTACCTCGTCAGCTTCTATCGTTGGAGTACCCAATGCAGATACTTCTTCCATTATTAATTTAATCTGCTCTTGAGTAAGCGTTTCATGGGTCATATTTGTCTCCATTCCGACTTTTTCTTCTGCATTTTTTGAACAACCGGCGAGCAATCCAACCAGAGCCAACATTATCCAAATTTTTCTCATTTTAATATTCTCCTGAAATATTATTTTACATTTACGTATCGGGTCAACCAATAGTCTTTTTTCTTTATCGTCGTTAAAATATAATTAATCGGCAGGTTAGTTGCACTTAGACTTTAATTATCAATGATTCGAAAATATTTATAAATTATATACCGGACCTAATTTATCTCTTGGGGCGGAGAAGATTTGGTGAACTGAATCGCCATTACCGCGTAACGCAGATTTTACGGCATTATCAGCCAATTCAAACGTATTGGTATTTTCTGAGATATGACCCAATATCACCTTCGCAGGCCTACCTTCAAATATTTCGGCTATCAGCGCCGCAGCTTCCTTGTTTGATAAATGACCGAGTCTGCCGCTTATTCTTTGCTTTATCGACCATGGATAGGAAGAATGCTTCAACATTCCTTCATCATAATTAGATTCTATCAAGAGCAAATCCACGCCTTTTAACCGTTGTTTAATCAAACCGGTGGCAAAGCCGCAATCGGTGAGTATGCCCGCTTTTTTCTTTTTTGCTGAAATCGTAAATCCCAACGGATCAGCGCTGTTATGCGGTACACTGAACGGATGCACTTTTATTTCACCGATTTTAATTGCTTCCTGAGATAAAATTCTGCGGATTTTTATATTTGGCGTAAAGTTATTTTCCAAAAGCCGGGCTGTAGGCTCATTAGCGTAAATAGGAACATTATACATTTTAGAGAATACTTTTAATCCCCTGCAATGATCCTGATGCTCATGAGAGATAAATATTCCGGAAAGGCTCATTGGCATTATCCCTATTTCCTTAAGTCTTTGAACTGTCGCCTTACAAGAAAGACCAAAATCAAAGATAAGTCTCGTCTCACCGGATTCGATATATGTGGAGTTTGCCTTACTGCCTGATGCTAACGTGATGACTTTCACGACTTACCCGTACTCCCCGGAGCGACTAAATCAACGCCTTCCCGGCAGAGCGGACAACTGTTTTCATCGTATACTTCCAATTCCAATGTCATCAACGCATGCGTTTCCGATTCAAAGCTCACATTTCCGCCGCTTCTGTCAACCATTAAGGATATGCCTGATATGACTCCCCCGGCTTTTATTACTTGTTCGCAAACTTCCGTTACAGAACCGCCGGTAGTAACAACATCCTCCACCACCAGCACACGCTGACCCGGTTCAATTTTAAAACCTCGTCCGAATGTCATCTCGCCATTTTTCCGTTCGAGGAATATCCCTTCAGTTCCGAGCTGACGCGCTATCTCATAGGCTAATATTATTCCGCCGATGGCAGGTCCCACGACTATATCTATATTCTTATCCTTCCAAGGAACTGCCATCTCCTTTAGAAGAGGAGCTGCGAGAGCAGGTTTACTTAGAATTTTGAATTTATCAACATATTGCGCGCTGTGCAGCCCGGAAGTCAATCGGAAATGACCTTTCTTCAACGCTCCGGCTTTAACGAACAGCTCTTTTATTTCATTTTCTGACAGCATCATCAGATTAGACTATCCCTTAAAGTTTTTGCTGCTTCCCTCGCTTCGGAAGCAAAGTCATCTCCATCTGAAGCATAGATAATTCCACGGGATGAATTTACGATAAAAAGTTCATTCCCGACATCACGAAATGCATCTCTGACTCCAGAGGCATCACCTCCCTGCTTGCCTACTCCCGGTACCAGACAGGGAAGATTCGGCGCTGCATTCAGCGCTGCCTTTAGCTCTGAAATATGTGTTGCGCCCAATACCATACCTATGTTTTCGTTCTTATTCCATGCAGACAGTTTTTCCGCTACCGCGATATACAACGGTTTACCACTCTCATCAGTAAGATATTGAAAATCCTCCGCTCCTGAATTTGAAGTCAGCACTAAACTGAATACTCCTTTATCGTTGTAATTTGTGAATGGCTGCAGCGAATCAAATCCCATATATGGGCTGACGGTGACAGCGTCGAATCCGTACTCATCGAAAATGGCTTTTGCGTACATCTCCGAGCTGGCGCCGATATCGCCCCTCTTGGCGTCTGCGATAGTGAGCACATCATCAGGAACCATAGCAAGAGTCTCTTTTATTACCCTGTGACAATCTTGCCCTAACGCTTCATAAAAAGCGAGATTGAGTTTATAAACAGCAGCAAGATCCTCCGTATATTTGATTATCTGCTTATTGAAATCAATAAATGGGTCTTGGGACGAAAGAATGGATTTTGGGAAATGTTCAAGATTTAGGTCAAGTCCAATACATAGGTGACTATTCTTGGTATTGATGACTGATCTTAATTTATCGTTAAAACTCATATATTTGGCTACTCAAGAGAGTGAATCTATCCTTTTTATGGTTATTATTCAACCATAATTGGTGGTAAACACTATAATTCGGACATATAATACCCATTTAATATGTTTTCTGCTTACTTGACTATAGTATAATTTATTTCTACAATTTCACTATATATGAATGATTTCTATAATGTTTAAAGACTATGAACCGCTAACTCATGGCTTCGACCCAAGTTCAGAGGTATCAACCTCTAAATTTATAAGGCGAATTGACGGCGGATTTACCATAGAGCTTCTCCGGTCTTTAGGCTCGGAAGATATTAAACCACTTATCCATATCGCTCAGTCGCTTGTTGAAAGCTTCGGTTTGAAGCTTCTGGCAACAAAAAATGATATACTGAACTATTTTAATCCGCCTACCACATATCCGTTTATCGCTCGCCATGAAGGACATCCGATAGGCTTTATTATCGGAGTACCGCTGGAACAATTCGCAAATCTTGATTGGGCGAAAAATGACCAAAATCTCGGCAAGGAAAATACTTTATACACATACGCGTATGGAGTTATGCCATCCTACCGCGGAAAAGGGATAGCCGCCGAGCTGAAAAGTACCTATTTATGGTGGAGCAAAGACCGGGGCTATGAATACATTACCGGGACAGTACGGAAGGGAATTTCCGCCGAGATGGGAGGAGAAGTCACTCTCCTGTCAAGCATTGAAAATTGGAACGAGACCGGGCTTACATTCGAGTATTACCGACGTAAACTCTAAGGGAAAATTCCAAGCTGCATATATGTGGTAGCTACTTTTTCTATGGCAAGCACGAATGCGGCTGTACGCAGGTCGTTTACACTTTTTTTGCGCTTATAAACGTACATAATTTCGATAAATGCATCACGCATAGTTTCTTCAAGACCGGAGTTTACAAGATCAATTTCATCCGGTCCTTTAATTATCAATTCTTTTGTTTTCTTGTCAATAGGCTTATTAAAATAGCGTTCGTTCATATTAAGAAGCTGCTCTGCTTTTATTTCGTCTAATCTTTTTTCCATCCTGCCGTATCTCATATGCGTCAGGTTCTTACCCCATTCGAAATACGATACCGTAACTCCACCGGCATTCAAATAAATATCCGGAATTATAAAAACACCATTTTTCAACAAGATTTTTTCCGCGCCGGGAGTAGTAGGTCCGTTTGCGCCTTCCGCTAATATTTTACATTTTATATTTTTTACATTCGAGAGAGTTATCTGATTTTCTAATGCCGCAGGCAGCAATATATCACACTTGAGCTCTAACACCGCTTTCGGATTCTTTATAGTCTTGGCGCCCGGAAAATCTCTTATGGAACCTGTTGCCTTCCGATGTTTTAACACATCATGAGGGTTAATTCCAGCGGGATTACTTATACAACCATCCCACTCTCCAATGCCCACTATAATTGCCCCTTCTTGATAAAGAAATCTTGATGCGTTCCACCCGACGTTTCCAAAACCCTGAACAGCAATTTTCTTTCCCTCAATACCAAGTGATAAGCCAAGTTTTTTCATAATGCTTTTTTCATTAGTGGCTTCTTTTATTCCATATTGGATACCCTGACCTGTTGCTTCTCTCCTGCCCTGGATTCCCCCCTGCTCTACAGGTTTACCGGTAACACAAGCCATATTATCCAGGCCGCCCGGATTGAACACATCGTATGTGTCAGCCATCCATGCCATTTCACGGGGTCCTGTTCCCATATCAGGCGCCGGTACATTTTCTCCGGGTCCGATAAAATTTTTCTTTATAAGTTCAGCCGTAAATCTCCTTGTCACCCTTTCAATTACACTTCTTTTATATTTCCACGGAGCTATCCTGACTCCTCCTTTTGAGCCGCCGAATGGTACATTCACTATAGCGCATTTATAGGTCATTAGCGCCGCCAATGCCATAATCTCATCCTGGGAAACTGTAGGGCTATAACGAATCCCCCCCTTTAGCGGTTTTTTATGCTGACTGTGCTCCGCTCGCCAACCCGTAAACTGTTCATAATGATGCCCGACTTTTACAGGAAATTGAACCTGGTAAACCGCATTACATGCTCTGATCTGGCTTATCAATCCAGACGGTAAATTGAGAGTTAATGCGGCTTTATCGAATTGTTTTAATACGATATTATTAAGGTTCAGATCTTCTTTTGCTGCTTTTCGGTTCGGCATATGATAATCCTTAATGTTTGGGTGCCATCATATTTTATAGATTGGCATATTATCGGACACCTTAAGATAACTTACAAGAGATATTTATTTTTCTCTTGAAGATTAAACTCACCCTGCCTAAACTTGAGTTCTTAATTTCAAATGTAATCTTTTAACGAGGCAAAAGGTGAAACTAAAACTTCATTGGCAAATATTAATTTCCCTCGTATTGGGCGTTATTGCCGGCGCGGTTTTTGGCGAAAAACTGCTCTGGATTTCTTTTTTAGGCGATTTGTTTCTCCGCCTATTAAAGATGATAATTGTTCCTCTCATCATTGCATCGATAATTTCAGGTGTTACCTCCGTCGGTTCGGCTGAAAAGCTTGGGAAGCTCGGAATCAAGACATTCGCTTTTTATATCAGTTCAAGCTTGCTGGCTATATTAACCGGATTGGTTCTGGTTAATATCTTTAAACCCGGAGTTGGAGCCGATCTCGGTTTTTCCGAAGCGCCCACCGGGCTCACCACTATTGATTCGCCTCTGGATATTATTTATAGGTTAATTCCTACCAATCCCATCGCATCTATGGCAGATGGCGATATACTGCCAATAATATTTTTCTGCATCTTTTTCGGATATTTTATTACAAAACTACCCGAAAAGCCTCGTGTAGAAATGACCCGCCTTTTCAATACTTTCTTCAGCATAATGATGAAAATGACAAACGTTATTATTCGGCTCGCTCCGATCGGAGTCTTTGGACTTATGGTAAAAATCGTTGCGCAGACCGGTTTTTCAACCTTCATCCCACTCCTGAGCTATATGGCAGTGGTCGCCGGAGGAATTCTTATTCACGGTATGGTAACGCTTCCATTAATATTATTCTTTATCGCCCGAGTTCATCCGATAGCATTCTTCCGTATTATGGCTTCTGCTCTTACAACAGCGTTTTCCACAGCATCTTCCTCGGCTACGTTACCGCTCACGATTAAGAGTGTGGGGGAAAAAGCGGGAGTATCCAACAAGATTTCCAGTTTCGTTCTTCCGCTTGGCTCGACGATTAATATGGATGGAACAGCCCTTTACGAATGTGTTGCAGCTATGTTCATTGCTCAAGCTTACGGCATAGACTTATCATTTACCCAGCAGATGATCGTAGTTGTCACCGCTCTGCTGGCATCAATCGGAGCAGCCGGAATCCCAATGGCAGGCTTGGTGATGATGACTATAATATTGAATGCGGTAGGACTTCCTCTCGAAGGAGTAGGTCTCATTGTAGGCGTTGACAGGGTACTGGATATGATGCGTACAACTGTTAATGTTTGGAGCGATTCCGTAGGAACCGTCACCATCGCCCGGACCGAAAGTGAAACGCTTGATCCTTCGCTTCCGCTCTGAGTCAGTTTATATTTATTGACTTATTAAGCTTTTTCTTATATCTTTCTAATAGATATCAGGCATATAACCCAAACGGGAGGTGCCATTGTTCTTTGATAAATTTTTCCCAATTTAGACCCCAACAAATTGAGTGTTATGCTTGGAACCAACACTCTAAAGCAGGGAACTCATCTCAGGCCGTGGATGGCATGCCCCATTTACACAGGCGGAAACCAGAAGCGCTCTGGAGGTGCCCACCGTGATTAAACGGTTCCCGATTGAACACTCTGTTGGGGTTTAATATTATTTTATAAAGAGATCAATCACTGAAAAGAAAATCAGAATCTATTATTAATATTCATTTAGTTTTTTGATGTCACTTTCGATTTTTGAAGCCACTTCAATCGGAGCTTCAAACGTCAGAATTATTTCATCGCCTACTTCCGATTTTTCAAGCACATTACTCGAAGAGTAAATATACGCCAATAGCTTTCCATCAATTTGTGGAATGGAAACCGTTTTCGTTACGTGCGATTTTGTAATAATATCCACAATCTTCGATTTAAGTTCCGTTAATCCCGTGCCTTTCAGGGCTGAAATCATAATACTTTCAGGATAATTTTTCCGTAAGGCGCTCATTCTTTCTTCATATTCGATTTTGTCCACCTTATTAAATACCATAATCATCGGTTTATCCGCTATTTCAATTTCATTTAACACAGTCATTACAGCTTCAATTTGTGCTTTAAAATTTGGGTGGCTGGCATCAACAACGTGAATCAGCAGGTCCGCTTCTATCGATTCCGAAAGTGTGCTTCTAAACGATGCGACTAAATCATGCGGGAGCTTCCGAATAAATCCGACCGTGTCGCTTAATAATATCTCGGTTCCGTTGTTTAATTTCACTTTTCTGACTGTCGTATCAAGGGTAGCAAAAAGCATATCTTCCACAAGCGTATCAGCTCCTGAAAGTGCATTTAGTAATGTTGATTTTCCGGAATTAGTATATCCAATTGCTGCCACCATTTTGAATCCTGTGCGTCCTGCTTTTCTCACGTGTCGTTGAGCATCAAATCTTTTAAGATCTTTTTCAAGTTTCGCAATTCTCTTTCTCACAGCACGCCTATCAGTTTCGAGCTGAGTTTCACCCGGCCCTCGCGCGCCTATAGCTCCTTCCTGTCTCTCAAGATGTGTCCACTGGCCTGTCAATCGAGGTAGCAGATAGTTATTCTGCGCCAGCTCTACCTGTATTTTAGCTTCTTTGGTCCTTGCGTGGATAGCGAAGATATCCAATATCAAACCTGTGCGGTCAATCACCGGGCATTTAAGTTTTTTTTCTAATGCAGATGCCTGAGCCGGCGAAAGTTCGTCGTCAAATATCACCAGTTTACAATCGTTTTGCTTTACCAATTCAGAAAGCTCGGCGACTTTTCCCTTTCCGATATAAGTTGCAGGGTTGATTGAATTTAATTGTTGGTGGAGGACTTGGACGACTTCTGCTCCGGCTGTCAAAGCAAGATGTTTGAGTTCCTCAAGAGATTCATGCATTTCGATTTTTCCGGCATTACGCAATCCAACACCTACGAGGATCGCATTCTCTAATTTATTTTTTTTTCTTATTCCTTCTTCCAACTGAACTGTCCGTTATTATTTTATAATTTAATATATTATTTATCGGACTTCATCAATCCTATTCTTCTTTCAGGTCATAGCTTTTTTGAAGCGCCATTTCTGTTACCAATAATATAAATGTTAAAATCGTAAAATAACGCCATAATTCGACACCTAAACGAGAGTTACCGATTTCATTTATTATTTTAGAAGGCGAGCTGACTTTTAAATAGTTATCCGAAAAGAGCTCCGCGAATCTGTCTATATTCACTTTCGCCACCATTTCATTTTTATCTATATTGACCGTATGAATTGATTTTTTCTCGTCGCCCACTTTTAAGACGTATGAACCCGGGCTAAATGTTTCGTTGAATTTTGTCGCTATCATATTACCAATATTGGTTGGCTGAAGTGAAAATACTCTTCCATCGGGAGTAATGATCTCAATTTTATTTTCTACGGTAGCGTTCGTTAATTCAAATAATAATTCGCTTCCGACTTTTATTGTATCAGAAAAAGATTCCTGACCTGTCATGGAATATTCAATAGACCTTGAAACAAACGGAACCCATAAGCCCTTTAAGGGGAAATCGTTCCAGGTTAATAGCGGAGCAGACATCATCATAATGATATGCCCCGCGCCGAACTCAAATTCTTTTAATAACGGAATATTTCCTCCAAGTCTTATAAGGTCTTTTCCCACATTAGGTTCATCTAACAAAAATATTTTCTTAAATTTTGCAAAATTTGTCTTTTCATCATTCGAAATAAATATACCCGAAAAGAGCGGATGATTCCAATCCACGAAATCAAAAGATAAATACCCGCCTGCCTCTTCATTATTCTCTTTAACTGAAGCTATTTTCGGAAGAGCGAGTTCGGCAGCATACTTGCGGTTATATTCCGGAATGTCAAAATTCCCACCCGGCAGAATCAACAATCCACCTCCCCGACTCAGAAAAGATTTCAATCTTTGTATAAATCTATTATCATTCTTTGGTATGGCAGACAAAATAATAACATCGTAATCATCTGTTATTACTCTATCAGTCTCTGACGCATTTATCTTTTTAACGGGTGAATTTAACCCGTACGATGAATAAGATTTAAGAGCAAGAAGAGTAAATTGAAGGTCTTCGTCGCTTCCAATTGCTAAGATTCTTATTTTGGGGGGAATGAAAAGATGAAAATATCGCGTGTTGTCAGCCATCAACGCGTCATCACTTATCTCCGCATATCCTTTTAGAAATCCGGAACTTTTAATTGGAACTGTGAATATCACTTTAGAGTCGGCGCCTCTAACGACAGAAATAGTTGATTGTCCGACCCTCGTTCCCTCTAAGAAAAGATCTATGCTCACATTTTCAGAGTTAATGTTATCTGTGTAAATTGATACTTCAACTTCAGCATTCCCACCTTTACGCAGCAGTTTTGTTATCAGATCTACTTTGATTATAGATGTATTGAACTTCTTCGAGGTAGTCTTTACAAAAAATATATGTACTTCATTAAGAGATTCCGACTTTATTATCTTATTAATTATATCGCCGGATTTAAAATCGCTTATAATAAAAAGTTCTTTGTTAGCTGCTTCAACTCTGTTAAGCAGTCGCAACGCATTATTCAGTGATGCCGCTAAATTAGAGAATTCGAAAGTTTCATTGATCTCTTCTAAGTTGATTTCGTTCGGGTTACTCCAAACTTTTTTATCATTATCATCATAATTTCCATTAGTGCTGAGAATAATAAGTTTATCGGTTTCTTTGAACGTTCCGATTATCTCTAAAGCCGATTCTGCGCCGTTTTTAAAAAGTGAAGTCCCGTCATCCCGCATTCTCATACTCAGCGAATTATCGATTATTATAACGGCGGCAGTTGATGCCATAGCGCCGGGTAAATAACCGCGAAGCGTAGGACGACTGAACGCAAAAACGATTGAAATCACAATCAATGTCCTGATAATCAATAATAAGAGTCGTTTCAACTTCAGCCTGCTCAGTTCCTTTTTCTGCAACTCGTGAAGAAATCGCAAGCTGCTGAAGTTTACAACCTTTCTTTTCCTTTTGCTTAAAAGGTGAAGGATAAGCGGAATAGATGCGGCTATTAAACCGAATAGGGCTGTTATATTTAAGAATCCGATCATTGCTCGGAATAAAAAACGTGTAAATCAGTTCTCTTTAAAATTATAAGAAATGGCGTGTTTATTTAGTGTCTATTACGTCTTCAGTTAAAGATAGCGCAATACCGGAAAGCATAACTTCAGGACCTAACGCCGTAAAATCACCTGATAATAATTTCCTGTCCACGTTAGCGTAAAGTGAACAGCCTGCTCCCTTCTCAACAATTAAGCCGCAAAGTCTTCCTGCTTGTTCCGAGATAAACGTCACCTCATCAAGCATCTCACTCACCACATAACCAACGCAAAAGTGAAGTTGAAGGTGAGAATTTGGAGTATAAATCGAGATTAAATTACCTTCTTCATCTCCGATTTTCAATCCGGGATATATCTCCAAAGAAAGTTTCCTCTTCTCTTCATTATTCTCAAGAGTAAACCTAAAATAGTTCGGGCCTACATTTGCCTTTACTCCGAGAACTTTTTCAATTTCTGCAATGTTTTCTTTGGTGAATTTAGATGCCATATTTCGTTAGGACCTTCTTTGACTGCTTAAATTAACCCTCTTTTATCTCCCATGTCAACATCTATTTAACTTCCGACTATTTGCATGGCAAATCCTGCAATAACAGGCATAGTGAGATTATCATTGAGAGGTATCGGTAGGAGCTCCACTAAAGTCCCTGTAAAAAGTCCGGCTAACATCTGTTCTAATGTAAGGCTTTGAGTTAACATCATCAAAATACCTGTGGCGGTAAAATACGCTGTTGAACCTTCTAATGACTTACCCCAAAGTCGAACTTTGCCGTATGCAGTGCCTACAATAGCCGCTGCCGTATCACTGACAGAGACAAGTAGAAGAGCTATAATCGCAACATCTTTATCAAAGAAATAAATTGTAATTCCCGCACCGGCAAGCAAATATGTAGCTCCCGATATTTTTTTCTCTTCCGCTCCTCTCATAATGGATTCAAATATCGGATTAATATATTGCCGAATTCTCGGGATAAATATTCTTCCGAGTTCCATCGCTAATGAAAGTATGAACAAAGTGGCAATGAAAATGAGCATATTTTCTCGTTCTATAAAAATATAGCCTAATGGAAACATCATTGAGATAAGGTGGAATATTTTTCTTTTTATTTCTCGTTTAATTCCCATGAATCTTTTACATCGCTCCCGCATTAGCTGCTTCTGTAAGGTTATGGAACATCTCCAGGGGATTATCAGATTTGAATATTGCTGATCCGCTCACAAGTAAATCTGTTCCTACACCTGCAGCTTCAGCTACCGTTTCAAGGCTGATTCCACCATCTATTTCCACTAATAACTTATCCGAACTATATTTTTCTTTAATTTTTTTTACCTTTGCTAAAGATGATTTTATCATTTTCTGTCCGCCGAAGCCGGGGTTTACAGTCATTATAAGAAGGAAATCAGCGTCATCAAGTATTTCATCCAATGCAGATAATGGAGTGGCGGGGTTAATACAAACACCTGCTTTAACTCCGGCGGATTTTATTTTCCCAATCAATCCATGCAGATGGTTCGTAGCCTCCGCGTGAATGATAAGAGTATCAGTCCCCACTTCTAAAAATTCGTCTATCCGCTCTTCAGGGTTAGATACCATTAAATGCGCTTCAAAATGTAATTTGCTTTTATTTCTTAAAGACGCGATCAGCGGGGCTCCAAAGGTTAAATTTTTTACAAAATGTCCATCCATTACGTCAAAATGCAATCTTTTAGCGCCGGCTTCTTCCATCAGGGCAACCTGTTCGGCGAGGATAGAAAAATCTGCCGATAAAAGTGACGGGACTATTTCCTTCAAAATTCTTCCTCAAATTCAGGCAGCTCAGGAATCAGACTTACATCAGTAATGCTCACTATTAAATTAATACGTACTCTTTTTTTTAGCATTGTTCCTGCTTTCAAAGATTGCCATAGCACTGTAAATGGAATTAAATCTTCATCAATCCGATAAGTAATTTCACCTTCGATAAGTCCTGATTTTGCGACCAATTCTTTTGCAGATGCTAAACTATTACCAAGCAGCTTAGGAACTTTAAAATTATCGGGTTGATTACCAAGCGAAACCGTTACCCAGATAGGAGTTCCTCTCTTTGCTTCAATATCCGGGGGTAATGATTGAGCGATAATTGCTCCATCGGGAATTCGGTTGGAATAATCATAAAAAATCGAATCTATTCTAAACCCTGCTCGCTCCATAGATAGAGATGCGTTTCGTTTTGATAACCCAATAATATCAGGCACTGCTATGTACCTCTCTTCAAGACTTGGAGTAAGATAGACACGTCTTCCTTTTTTTACCCTGGATAATGGAGCCGGATTCTGTTCGTAAACGCGACCTGCTTCGAACGTGGTCGTAAGTTTCGGAGCTTTTTCAACAGGGTTAAATCCCTTGTCTTTAAGTAATGAAATTGCTTCTTCAATCAGCATTCCTTGCGTATCGGGCAGTGTAACTACCTGACCCTCTCTCACATATAACGGCATAATAATAAAATCCATCAAAAATCCTGTAACGCCTAATATTAATCCCACATAAAGCGCGTATTGAATTAGATTCCAATATTTTTTCAATCCCGTACCATAATAATAAATCAAATCCCTTTAATATTTTCTCATACGGACACAAAACGAACCGTCAATATAATGTTTAAACGGGTATGTTGCAACTGCCCCCTTGCTGTCAACCAACCTGTCTGTGATATATTTTTTTGCGTTTTCAACTTCGAACGTCTTTTCACTAATTAAAAACTCTTCAATCACTTCCCAATTTTCCTCCGGCTCAATCGTACAGGTGCTGTAAACCAATACTCCTCCAACTTTCAGCGATTTGGACGCATTTTTAAGTAACTCGAGCTGAAGCGAAGACAACGTCTTAATATCGCTTTTCTTCTTTCGCCATCTAAGATCAGACCTCTTTGCTAATACTCCCGTTCCGGAGCATGGCGCATCAATTAGTATTCTGTCCGCCTCAGGCAAAGAAAGTTCTCTTCCGTCACCATGTATTAGTTCGACACAATTCAATTTAAGTCTCTTCACTTGATCTTCAACTAAAGAAAGACGCTCTTTGTTTGCATCAACAGCTAATATTTTCCCCTCATCATTCATTAATTCAGCGATGGCGCTTGTTTTGCCGCCCGGCGCGGAACAAAGGTCTATTATTGTTTCTCCCGGCTGCGGATTTAAAAGTACAACCGGAATTCCGGCGCTGACGTCTTGAATTGTAGCCTCTCCTTCTTTGATGGCATCCCATGAATTCGTGTCCAATCCCCTTTGAAACGTATAGTAATTCTTGAGAATCTCTGATCTGACAATACTATCCTCATCCATCTCATCTATTTTTTGCAAATGAGGATGTTTCTTTAAAAGGTTGTTTTTCCTTATAGTTACTTTAGGAGGAATATTGTTCATTTCAGCTGATTTTTCCGTATCGCTGACCCCAAACCGCTTTAACCATCTTTTAATTATCCAGAGTGGATGAGAATACTTTACCGATATGCGTTCATCATCAGGTAATGAATCAATTCTATTTTCTAATTCTGTCCTTCGTCTTAGAAAGTTTCTCAAAACTGCGTTCACAAGCCCTGAATCTTTTCCGTTTCCATAAATTTTTGCCAATTCGACAGACTCATTTATAGCTGCATATGTGGGAACAGAGTCCATATATAAAATTTGATATAACCCTGTAGTCATTATGTATCTTAACGGGATTTTCAGATTTTTAATATTTCCTTTTATGAGCTCCTGAATATAATACTCTAATAATCCCCCCATTCGAGTAGTCCCTTTTACCAATTCGGTGAGAAAATTTCTATCTCTTAGTAGTAATTTTGAATTCTTAAGTGACTTATTCAGAAGCCTGTCTATGTATTCTCCGCTCTTTCTTGAGTTAAGAAATAAATCGATTGCGATTTTTCTTACGTTGTTTTTCTCAGCAAGCGATTCGTTTTTTTGAATAAATTTCTCCAACAACAATTCCATTTTATGCCAAACTATCCCCAGCAGAAATATTCGTTCCTCTTAGAAAATCGGCCGATGTCATCCTTTTCTTCCCTTCTCTTTGTACTTCCAGCACCTTTAAGCCTCCGTCACCCGTAGAAACAGAAAAGGAATCTTTCCCAACTTCAATTACCTGTCCGGGACCTCTGTCTTTAATGATTTTCGCCACAGGAACAGTTTTAAATATTTTCAGAACTTTACCATTAAAATTTGTCGTAACGCCCGGATAGGGTGAAAGAGCTCTCACTTGATTGTGTAATTCAACAGCGGAACGATTCCAATCAATCCGTAAATCATCTCTACTTATCTTGGGCGCATCCGTAGCCTGAGAATCGTCCTGAACATCTTCAATATGGCTGCCTGATTCGACAGCCCTTACCGTTTTCAGCAGCAGCTCGGCCCCTAACTCCGCAAGCCTGTCATGAAGCGAACCGAAATCTTCAAGTTCTCCTATTTTTAATTTGTCCCTGAAAAGGATATTTCCCGTATCAACTTTTCTTCGAATGAAAAAGGTCGTAGCTCCTGTTTCTTTCTCACCTGCCATAATTGCTCTTTGAATCGGTGCCGCTCCTCTATATTTCGGCAATAGCGAAGAGTGAAGATTTATAGAACCCATTTGGGGAATATCTATAAGTACTTGTGGCAGAATTCTAAATGCCACTACACAAGAAAGATCTATATCAAACTTTTCTATTTGTTGGTGGAACGCCGGGTCTTTTAGATTTTTTGGCTCAAGAACAGGAATTTTTAAATCAACCGCTGCCATTTTTACCGGAGTGGGAATAATTTTTTGTCCTCTTCCCATTTTTTTGTCCAGCCCGGTTATTACTGCCGACGGTTTGTATCCATTTTCTGTTAATTTTATTAGACTTGGGACCGCAAAATCCGGGGTACCCATAAAGAGGATTTTCATTGGTTTATGTTGAAAATTTGTGACGCTGTCAGTTAAACTCCTACGGGAATTTCACCACGCGATATTTTTTGAAGCTTTGTTTTTAGCAAATCCCGCTTCACCGAGCTGATATAATCTATCATTAACCTTCCCCGCAGATGATCTACTTCGTGCTGAACGATACGCGCGAGAATTCCGTTGCATTGCAGTACTTTTTTTTCACCTTTTTTATTCTGGAATTTTACTTTTATCTCCTCGGGTCTTTCAACTTCAACCTTCACTTCGGGAATGCTCAAACAACCTTCCTCTAAAACACAGCCGCCGTATAATTCTTGTATATCGGGATTTATCATAACGATAGGTTCCGATGGCTCTTCATCTTCTTCTTCGCTCACATCTATTACAATCAGACTTCTAACATCTCCAACTTGAGGAGCAGCTAATCCTACACCGCCGTACTCATGCATTGTTTCAATCATATCCTGAATAAATCGTTCTAAATCGGAATCGAAATCCACAATATTATGTGTCTCGCGCCTCAGAATAGGATCGCCGTAATATCGAAGCTTTAATGCAGACATTGTTTAGCTTGCAGACTCCTTCGCAATAGCGACAGAGCTTCGGGAAACCTTTACTTTAGTATTTTCCGCAATCTTCAAAATGATAATATCTTCTTTCTCCTTTACGCCCTCTATCGTGCCATGCAATCCTCCAACAGTAATGACGTTATCGCCTTTTTTAAGCGCCTTAATCATAGATTGCTTTTTTTTCTGTTGTTTGATCTGAGGACGAATCAGTAACATATAAAAAATTAAAAATATTAATAAAAACGGAAGCAGCCCCAAAAACCCTGATCCTTCACCGCCATCAGCCGGTTGACTCATCAATAATATAAAATTCAGCATAATCTCCTCTTTAAAAATTTACGAATGATGTTAATTCAGTTGTAAATAAAAGTCAAGGTCATTCGTTCAATATAACATAGTGTCGGCTTAGCTTTGAGAAGGAATAATTTATTGATGCAACTTTTCAAAAGTTTTTACGTTAAACATATGTAGAAAAGGAAAAGATACTTTTTCTTTCCCTTTTCACGCTCCCTTGGCTGCTAATTTGTCCCGGCAACAGTTAGCAGCCAAACTTTTTCAAAGATTCAAATTAGTTGATTTCTATTTGTCAAATTGAGCGATTTCATTACATTACCTGACTTTAAAAAATATCAGCATGGTTGTTCCTTCATTCTTCCTGGAATCTTTAAGAATGAGTTCGCCTTTATGATATTTTTCAATTATACGCTTTGCGAGACTTAGACCGAGTCCCCATCCTCCCGATTTTGTGCTATATCCCGGTTTGAAAATTTCTTTATGAAACTTTGATGGAATGCCGATACCATTATCAATCACTCTGATTTCCACTCTGTTTTTTTGAACATTATAATCTGAAAATACTTCAATCTTACCATTTTCTTTCGAAATAGCGTCTGCGCTGTTTTTTATGATATTCTCCAATGCCCATTCGAATAGGTCACTGTTTATTTGTACCTCAGGTAATTTCCGAAGTTTTCCTACCAGCTCGACCTTATTTGCCTTTTGCGGTAATCGTTTCTGTAGATAGTTGATAACCCTTTCGATAACATCATTCAAATCAGTCGGCTTAAGTCCTCCACCAACTCCAATTTGTGAAAACCTATTCGCAACCCTGTTTAACCGCTTGACGTCCATTCGCATTTCAGGAAGTAGCTTTAACAATTTTTCCGAATCCGCACCTTCAAGCATTTCCATCCAACCCATCAGGGACGATAACGGCGTACCTAACTGGTGAGCTGTTTCCTTGGCCATTCCCGCCCATATCAAACGCCTTTCAGATCTTCTTATGAACTGGAAGCCCGCAAACCCGATAAGGATAAAAATTCCGGCGATAGCGATTTCTATGTATGGCAACCACTTAAGCTGCGTTATTAATTTTGAATCGCCGTAGTGCAGTTTTGCTATTTCAATAACTGTGTCCACTTCACTTATTTTAAGCCTGTAGCTCAAGGTAATGGGATCGTTTTGAGTATCCATCTTTAACAATATGTTCTTCACATTGGCAAGCGCTTCGTCTGATTTATCACGAGAATCTATATCAAGATTTTTCCAATCGCTTGGATCGTCCTCCATCGTTGAGATTACCACCGGAAACGTTATTCTGCTCACAAACTGTTCGAAGAAAAAACTGTAATCATCCACTTCATATTCTGAAGCGATTTTCGCATAGCTTTCAGCATAAAATGTTACCGTCTTTCTTGCTTCTTCCCGGAGCTGATCAGTTAGATTTTGGGAAACATAAAGCAGCCCGAGGATTATTATTATACCAAGCACGAAAAGAGAAGCTTTCAGATTATAAGATGAACGGTATTTAAGGCTGACAGCCAAAATATTAACTCAATTTTCGTTTTACAATCGGGAAGATGAATATTCCCGCAATAGCCAAATAGCCTACTGCTGTTAAAGTTAATCCAACCGTGAAAGCTGGTGGTCGAGAATCCATTCTAATAATATGTGAACCGGGTGGAATTTCCACACTCCTGAGAATATAATTCGCAGGTTTCATTTCTATAGGATTATCGTCCATAAACATCTTCCAACCCGCCGGATAGTATAATTCTGAAATGACGAGAATCATCTGACCTGATGTTTCAACAGCTATTTCAATCTGATTCAATGAATATTTTATTATCTCTACTTTACCGACTGCGGTTGAATCAAGGGGTGTGTCCGGTGGTGAAGACAGAAATACTTCTTTCGTGGGATCCATAATTTGCATCCGCATAAAACCGACGATATTCTTTTCTGTTTCAAACACGCGTGCCCTATTTACCAGCCATGCGCGGGGCATACCTTCATTAAAATTATACAGGTATATCGGAAAATTAAATTCGTTTTCTTCGATCTCGAACTTCTTTATGAGCTCGAATTTAGGTTCGTTCATTGGAAAAGCGCTTACTATATATTTTACGTTTAAAATTGATATCGCTGCGAGGTCGAGACCGGACGTACGTTTATTTATTTCGGATGGCTCTCGCAAGACCGTCCGATTCGAATTCGTCTCTCTTTTGAAATATTTATTTACGAACGATCTATCTATTGAAGTAAAATCCAGATAAGATTGGTACACCCATAACTTAGCGGGATGGTATCCTCCGATGCTCTCTATGCCGCGAGCGGCAAATTCTTTTGTGGAAAAGAGATTTTCGACCGGAAATATTCTGAATATTTCGCCGGAGTCCATCTTATCAAGTAAATATTTATCTAAGAGACTTATCTGGGTTGATTTATCAAGAAATGATGCGTGTCTGGTATTTATATTACCAATTATTTTAGTATCTATTCTGCCTAAATCAAATATCGTCAAACCAATAATAGCAAACCCGAGTATATACGGCTTTAATCCTTTTTTTGCGCTGTAATATAAAATAGC
>JACZTG010000028.1 GCA_022573815.1 Candidatus Neomarinimicrobiota bacterium | reverse complement strand
CTTGCAGAGGAATTTTTCAGGTGGCGTGCGGTAACGCAGCCTGCTACGGGGGATGATATAACACGTGTGGAACGCCCCGACAAATGGGTACCTGATTTTTCACCTGAGGCTTTAGCTGAACAGCGGGAAGTATATGGATTCTTCAGCGGCAAACTTCAGGAACTATCAAGGGATGCCTGGAGCTTAGCAGATAGTGTGGATTATCTCCTCCTGCGTTCCGCCATCGAACGGGTGAACTGGGAACTCAATGTCCTGAAACTTCCCAATCGTAATCCGGATTTTTATGTGCAACAGACTTTGGGGGCTGTCTTTGAATTGCTCTTAATCAGTTCGCCGATGACGGATGAGCGGGCAAATAACATAATAGTTAGGTTTAATTCATTTTCCAAAACGATTCAGAATGCCAAGGAGAATTTAACAGATCCGATTGTTCAGTTTGCCGATATAGCATTGGCGAATCTTGAGGATGCTCGCAGAAAAATCGAGCAAACCGTTGCAGCATTGAATGTTCTTATTCCTCAGGATTTACAGGAAGAAATGACGAAATCGGGAGAAAACGCCTCCGCTGCTTTAGAGGGATACATTGATTGGCTTAACGCAAACCGTTCAAATATGTCGGGTGATTTCAGTGTTGGAAGGGAGGGGTACGAATATTTTCTTAAATACGTAGCAGTTGTGCCGTACACCCCTGAGGAATTATTAGAGCAAGGGCGGTTGGAATGGAATCGTTCAGTTGCATTAGAAGAATTTGAAGTGAAACGGAATGCTCATTTACCTCCGGCAGAATTATTTGCTTCAAGCGAAGAGCAAATCATTCAATCACGTCGGGATGAACGAGCGATCAGAAGATTTCTTGAGGAAAAAGATATAATGACCGTGCCGAAATGGCTCCGGCATTATAAAAATCTAAAAGTTCCTGACCATATAAGACCGTTGGCTTATATGGGTGTGGTGGATGACCTCACATCCGAATCACGTTTGGATGAAGAATCTGTCAAGTATATAAAAGAGCCTTCACCCAATCTGCCTTTTTTCAGTTTGGCATCCGCTCAAGACCCCAGACCGATTATAATTCACGAAGGCGTTCCGGGACACTATTTTCAGATGGCGCTTTCCTGGCGCAATCCAGATCCGATTCGTCGGCATTATTTTGATTCCGGTTCAAATGAAGGGATAGGATTTTATGTTGAAGAATTGATGTTACAACTCGGATTATTCAAAGATCGTCCACGCACACGTGAGATTATTTACAAGTTTATGAGACTTCGGGCATTACGAGTTGAAGTGGATATTCAGCTGGCATTGGGCAATTTTTCAATTGAAAAAGCGGGAACTTATCTCGAAAAAACCGTTCCATTGGATTACCCCACAGCAGTACAAGAAGCGGGGTTTTTTGCGTATAATCCCGGACAGGCTATTACGTATCAGATAGGGAAATTGCAGATAATAAAGGCTATCAGCGACGCTAAAATAATGCAGGGTGAGGAGTTTAGTCTTCGTCATTTCCATGATTATCTGATGGAAAACGGAAACGTTCCTATTGCGCTGCTACGCTGGGAGTATTTAGGGTTACGAGACGAAATAGAGCAATTCTTCGACTGATAACAAACAGTTTAAGCGTGTTCAATATCTGTGAATTCTGATATTTCTCTGCTAATGGTGAAAATGTCCGAAAGATCCAGTTCGTGAACATTTTTTCGACCGTTAATTCGAACGAATGTTTCTATTTCTTTTGCAGTCGCTGAAAATAAATTCACAAACCGCTTTACTGATTCCTCAATTATGAAACGTTCTCTCAATTCAGGCTTTTGAGTAGCGATCCCCACAGGGCAATTTCCCGTGTGGCAGATTCTGTACTGTTGACATCCGATAGCGATCATTGATGCGGTTGCAAGAGCCACCGCGTCCGCCCCGAGAGCAATCGCTTTTGCGATGTCGGCGCTGTCTCTAAATCCGCCGGTTACGCAAAGAGTGACTTCACTGTTTACGGAATCAAGCTGTTTACGCGCTCTCCTAATCGCAAAAATCGCCGGCACAGCAAGATTATCTTTTACGAAAGTAGGGCCGGCGCCTGTACCGCCACCGCGGCAATCGATTGTGATAAAATCAGGGTTTGCTGACAGCGCGATTTCCATATCTTCTTCAACGTGTCCGCTGGAGAATTTAATACCTATTGGTTTACCTCCGGTGAGTTCTCTGAGATGGTCCACTTCCCGCTTAAGGTCTTCCGGTGTATCAATATCCGCATGTCTTCCGGGGGATATTGAATCCTCATTCATTGAGATACCCCTGATCTTTGCTATTTCTTCCGTAATCTTTTCTTTCGGCAGGTGTCCGCCTAATCCGGGTTTTGCCGCTTGGCCGATCTTTATTTCAACAGCATCTGCCTGCACAATCACATCGTCTATATGACTGAACATTGCAGTTCCAAGTTCATAGATGTATTTTTCCGCTTCCTGACGCTCTTCCGGGAGCATTCCGCCTTCACCTGAGCACATAAGAGTTCCGACTAATTTTGTCCCTTTTGCAAGAGCGATCTTCGCTTCTCTCGAGAGCGCTCCAAAAGACATATGCGATACGTAAAACGGGATATTTATTTCTAAAGGATATTTTGCAGTTTTGCCTATGATAGTTTTCATATCTACCGGTTCGTCTTCGTTGAGAGGAGGACGGAAAAGCTGTGCGCCTTTAAACAAAATTTGTTCGAAATCGGGAAACGTTTTTTGCGTCCGCATCGGCGTGATTTCGCTCTTACCCGTTTTGGCAAGTTCTTGCAATCGCCCGAATCGGGTTTCAAATTCATCGGAGTCACGCATCCAGTTGGCGAGATATTCGTCTGATACGGGAGGCTGTTTTACATCGGTATCATCTACTTTGTCAGCTTGTGAGCCGGAGACAAAAACTTTTCCATCTTCAACTTTTGCCTCATAAGCAGCAACGCTTTCGGAACTGCCCTGTGATCCTTTGCCGGTCAATATGTTGAATTTGTGTCCGTGCCAAGGACAGGCAACATATCCGTTTTCCAATTCTCCTTCACTTAACGGACCGCCTTGGTGGGCGCACGTGTTTGAGATAGCGCTGATTTTGTCGTTATTTCTGAAAACGGCTATTTTTTCACCATCAATCTCAACAAGTTTCCCTTCACCCTCTTTGAAATCTTCAACAGCGCCGACTTCTTTGAAATTTGAAGTAGAATCCGATGTTTCGGTGGCTTTATCGAGCTGTTTTTTTGCCCATTCTGAATCGTCTCGGAACTTGATGTACCAGTGTGTTCCATCACAAAACGGTTTGTTCTTTGATCCGCCGCATCGGCAAAGAGCGTAATGTTCTGAAGATTCGGTCACATCCCCGTTCGGATCTTCAAAACCAATTCCGCCTTGCACGAAATAAGGCCCGTCTTTTGATACTACGATTGCGGGATCTCTTTCGACGGAGTCGTGGACTTTATCATCTATGGAATAGCTAAGAGCTCCCGAAGGACATTTCCGGATTGCCTTAATATTAGTTTCATTATCTTCTGCATCAGGGTCTATCCACGGCTCAGTCTTCATACGGAACACGCTGGGCAGTCCGTCCGTGCAATGACCGATGTGAGCGCAAATACCTCGATTGTCGTTAATCGTGATATTTTTCCCTTTATAAACGTCAACTTTTCTCGGCTGTCGATCTTCAAGTTTTTCATCACTGAAATTTACTTTTTTGTGAGTCCCGTCGCAATATGGTTTAGTTGACGACTGACCACAGCGACAGAGTATCATAGATTTTTTTGTAGCTAATATCCGGTTATCAGAAGATTTTAACAAAGTAACATTTTTGGCGTGAATTGGTCCGTTGGAGATTGGTATTAAAAGCTGATTATCGTCTTTAGTCATAACTTTCCCTTCATTATCTCCGGCTCTGACTGCCAATTATAGATAATTTTTTGATTGAGAGCAAGCTTTGCCTAAAGTTGATAATTGACATTAAAGTTTTTGAGTGTAATCTTAAGATTAATATTAACTAAATCAGATCGGTTTATTTATGAATAAAATATTTATAATGAATATCGTTGTAGCTGTTTTTTCCTCAACAAATGTTTTTTCACAGGTAAGCGGCATATCCAATTCAAAAGTAGTGTTGCCTGCAACAGGTACAGTCGCGGCAGGCGATTTTGAATTTGAACCGTCGTTTGATGTTTTCTGGAGCAATCAGCAGTGGAATCAAAATGGAAAGACAGTTGACCTTAATAACACAAATCGGGAATCTGGCCTGGCTTATCGGTTTACCTCGGGATTCAAACACAATATTGAAGCCGGGTTGATAGTCACAGAGGATGTTTCATCTCTAAGTTTTGGTCTGAAATGGCTCTTTTGGAAAAATGATGACAAGTCATTTGCGTTCCAATCCGGTGTGAATTTTGAATCCGGAAACAGGGTTATAAACGAAACTGAAGAATCGCTTAAAATACTTACAAATGGAATAATCTTCACGTTTGAGCCGAGCGAAAAACTTTCAATCGATACCGATGCTACATTTTCATTTTATTCCACGGAAATTGATTTACAGTCGGTCAATTACTCGGGGACATTTGATATAGGAGCGGGATATCTTCTTACATCTCAGTTTCAGGCTATTGTGGAATTAAACTCAACATGGCTGTCCTTCGAAAATTCATTTTATAATTCTTCCAAAACTAACGGGACTTTAGGATTTACGTTTTATCCGAATGATGGGGTTGTCGTTATATTCGGTGTGAAACAAGACCTGTTCGGATCAAACAATGCAAAGGGAATTTCTTTCATCGGGGCTTTTACGTTTCTAATGGGACAATGAAAGAATAACCAAAAATTTGACAAGCAGCGAAAGGAGATTTGAATTAAAATGGAAAAACCTGATAACGCTAAAAAATTAGAATTGAAAGCCGGCAAAGGCTATAAATTTTGTACATGCGGACACAGTGATTCACTACCATATTGCGATAATAATCATCGGGAATTAAATGAATTGAAAGGCACGGCGTATAAATCGGTCAAGCTGTTTCCCGAGTCAGACATTACAATTTCAGTCTATTCAAAAAATTGGGATGAACCGGCCCCTGCTTAGGATAAATATTTGATTGACTTATTCTAAGTCAATCATTCCTTCAAATAAATTATCCAGAACTTCACGGCGGCGAATAAGTTTCGTCTTGCTGTTTTCAACCATCACTTCCGCCGGTCGAGGGTGCATATTATAGTTGGAGGAAAGTGAATAGCCATACGCACCTACGCCCATAATCGCCAGCAAATCACCCTTTGATACTTCCTGAAGGGGATAATTTTCAACAAAAGAATCCGTTGACTCACATATAGGTCCAACTATGTTTACCTTTTCCTTTGGAGCGTCAGATTGAATCACCGGAACAATGGGGTGGAAGGCATCATAAAGTCCGGGACGCAAAAAATCCGTCATCCCGGCATCAGTTATCACAAATTTATTATTGCCGATTGTTTTGACATATTGAACTTGCGTTAAAAGAATGGCGGAAGGCGCTACTATCCATCTTCCGGGTTCGAGATGAATGGAACATTCTGTGCTTTTTAATGCCGGAACTATCGTATCTGCCAATTCATTCGGCATTAGATAATTATAATCGGACCGACCCGGCAACATATTTTCATAATTTACGCCAAGCCCGCCGCCAAGATTCAGAATCTTAATAATCTGTTCAGTTTTATTTATTTTAGATAATAAATTAGACACATATTTTGCTTCAAGAAGGAACGGTTGAGCGTCTTTTACCTGTGAGCCGATATGAATATGCAGAGCTATCATATCAATATTAGTGAAATCTTTTCTTCGGTCAAACAGACTCAATATATCATTTTCATCCATTCCGAATTTATCATTATGTAAACCGGCAGAGAGGTTTTTATGAGTATGAGAGTCAATATTAGGGTTAACTCTAAGCCCGATAGCCGCTTTACTGTTATTCTTAGCTGATAACCGATTAATAAGTTCGACTTCTTTAACAGATTCAGCGATTATGAGTTTTATTCCACGCTTCAGCGCTTCGCTGAGCTCGTCTTCGCGTTTGCCGACACCCGCAAATGTTATATCGTCAGAAGTAAACCCTGCTCTGATAGCGGCTTCATATTCTCCAATTGAAACTATATCAGCGCCTAAGCCTTCCTTATGAATAATATTTAAAATTGATAAATTTGAATTGGCTTTTACAGCAAAATGAATTTTGTCTCCCGAATTTTTAAACGCATTATTAAACGTAGCAGCTCTATTCTTAACAATTTCAGCATCATATAGATACAGAGGTGTTTCAAATTTGTTGCAGATTTCTGTTACGTCCAATCCGCCGCAGGATAGGATGTTATTTTTATATTCTATTGACATTTTCGCCTCAGTTTTAGAGGCGGCAACATAAGTGGGAAATAATATAAAATCAAGTATATTAAGAAATCTTGAAACAACGTGACAAGATTGTTGCTATAAGCAGAGTTGACAATAGAGGATGCTCCTCTTAACTTCGTATTATTGTATTTATGCCAATATAAAATCGGAGTTTAGTTACGAAATATTCCCGAACTTTCAAAAGATATAAAATAATTTTCCTATCGATAATAGCGGTTAACTGCGCTGCCGGACATAATTATATGGAAGCGACTCAGAAAGAAGAAACCGAAACAACCGGATCAGGAGGAAAGTCCGGCATATCGATGGTGAAGACAGGGTTAGATGTCCTCATCGAAAGCGATTTTGAATTGCTGCGTGGCAAGCGGGTCGGAGTTATCACCAACCATACGGGCGTTTCAGGCGATGGCAGGCATATAGTAGATTTACTTTCTGATTTTGAAGGGGCTGAGCTTTTGGCTGTGTTCGGACCTGAACATGGTGTCAGGGGTGTGGCGCCAGATGGAAAATCTGTGAAATCTAATATAGATGAGATCTCCGGTGTGCCGATATATAGCTTATACGGAAAATCCAAACGTCCAACCGAAGGGATGATTGATAAACTTGACGTTCTCCTGTTTGACATTCAGGATGTGGGCGCGCGGTTTTATTCTTACATTTACACGATGGCTTTAGCAATGGAGGCTGCTGCTATAAACGGTAAGCAATTTATAGTTCTCGACCGACCAAATCCTATTACAGGATCAAAGGTTGAAGGACCGATTTTGCAATCCGGCTTTGAAAGCTTTGTAGGGATGTTTCCGATGCCTGTTCGACATGGAATGACAGTAGGCGAACTGGCGCTGCTATTTAAAGGAGAAGGGTGGATCGAGGAAGCAGAATCTCTTGATCTGAAGATAGTGCCGATGAAAGGGTGGAACAGAAACCGTTGGTTCGACCAAACTGATGTTAAGTGGATTAGTCCGTCTCCATCAATGAAAACTCTAAATACCGCAACAGTTTATCCGGGTACGTGTTTTATCGAAGGGACCAACTTATCGGAAGGGCGTGGAACTGAATTCCCTTTCGAACTCATCGGCGCACCGTGGATTGATTCAGAGGAATTGGCGAGAGAAATGAACAGTCTTGGCTTGAAGGGAGTGTCATTTGAAGCGGTAGAATTTACGCCAATCGCGATGTTACCATCTGTCCCGAATCCTAAATTTAAGGATGAGGTCTGCGGCGGCATCAGAGTTAGAGTTATCACAAGGGAGTTGTTCGAGCCGGTGAAAACAGGTGAGAGCCTAATTTTAGCGCTCAAAACTCTCTATCCGACTGAGTTTGAATGGAGCGGCACCATTAACAGGCTATACGGATCAGCTGCATTAAAAAATGGCGCTGATGAAGGAAGAGAGCTCGCTGATATTCGGTCGGGGCAAGAACACGGATTAAATGAATTTTTGGAGTTAAGATCAAACTATTTACTTTATGAGTAGAACCTGTAAGAATTTAAATTAGGATATTGATGAATAAAATAAATCAGTGGATAATTTATTTAGTCTTTTCAGTTGTTTTAATATGGAGCAACGATGCCTTAGCGCAAAAAACCCTCATCAAGCAGGAGGGGATGATTTTTGTCGCTCCCGAAGTTTCACCCGACGGCAAGTTCATAGCGCTGACATTAAAAGGATATAGGGGACTATGGGTCGTCAGGAGCGACGGCTACGACCTCAGGCAGCTTTCGGAAGTCAGAGGCGCAGGTTATATCAAACGGTGGTCACCGGACTCTAAATGGCTTCTATTCAGAGAGACATTTCGCGAAAATAATAAAACAAAACAATTGTTAAAAGTAGCTGAAGTTTACAGTAAGAACGTATCAGGGATCAGCGCTCCCGTAAATAAATTCGAAGATGTACGTTGGTTTTCTGATGATAAACTATATTTAAGAAGTGAGGGAAAAGCCCTATACATCAAGAGCGGTCTTTATGTTGAAACTAAAAAATCAATAAATCAAACAGCCGTTCATACGGATTCAAAGAAAATTATACTTGAAAATATGAACAAAGCTGAACTCAGCGCTCTGACTCCTGTCCTCGGAGCAAGCTATCTGAATCCGATACTTTCGCCCGACGGAAAAAAGATCGTCTTTAAGGTTATAGGAGGGAATTTACAGGTTTATGAATTGGATAATTTTCAGCTGCATGATCTTGGAGCAGGCGAAAGACCCAATTGGTCTCCGGATAATGAAAGAATAATTTATCAGATATCAACGGATGACGGTCACACTATCACATCTTCGGACATTTATATAATTAAATTTGATGGAACGAAAAAAACAGCAGTCACCCTGACAAAAAACGTTTATGAAATGAGACCCTCATTTTTCCCCGGCGGAAAAAAAATTATTTATGATACAGACCTGTTAGGGGAAATTAGAACTATTAGAGTGCCGTCAAAATGAAAATATTAGTTGCTCTCGCGCTGTTGTTTGCGCCGGGCATCCTCTATTCTCAAACCCCGGACTTATCAGGTTTCAGTTTTGCTTTAGACGCAGGTCATGGAGGAAGCGCTTACGGTGCGGTGAACCCGAACGGTATCCGTGAAAAAGAGATAAATCTTGCGGTAGCAATACATCTGCGGGATTTTTTATTAGCTGCCGGGTCGGATAAAGTGGTTATGACCCGAACAACTGATATAGGACTTTCACTTGGTGATAGAGAACAAATCGCCAATAACGCAAACGTGGACTGGTTTCATTCAGTGCACCACAACGCCGGTTCAGAAGGCGATCATACATCAGACGGAAGTTTGGTTCTTTATAGTGAAACCAGCTCAGGTTCGGTTAATCCCGGCCAAACTGATGTCTTATCTGACCTAATGGCGCTTTTACTTTCAAAGGCATTTAATATAAATAACATCGGAGGCATCGGAGACTTCACGTTTTATGGGCAGGCATCATTTTTAGGCGTTTTAAATGATTTGATTATGCCGGGGCAACTTTCAGAGGCTTTTTTTATATCGTCTTATACTGAAGGCGCAAGAGTGAAGAATGATGATTATCTGAAAACTGAAGCGGAAGTATTATATCTTTCATTCCTTCAGCAGCTAAACTCGCAGCTGCCGGCTACGGGAACTGCCGTAGGGATTGTTGTTGACTCCTCAAGCAATTTAGCCGGAGTTAATGTTGTCGTAACTGATCTTCTTGAAGGAAGAACGACTCTCGTAGATTCTCTCGGAAACGGATTTTATCGGCTTGATTCCTTATCGCCCGGTCTTCACACTTTAGAGTTTGCCTCCAATCTCGATACGATTCAGGTTGAGGTAAATGTAGAAAGCGGGAAAGTAAAACATTTCAGGGTCAAGATGGACACTGAAGTTAAACCGCCTTTTATAAAACCGTCAATTCCCGATATTAAATCTGTCATCCGGGATGGCAGTGAGGTAGTGATTAATTGGTTTCTGAATGAGGATGAGACCATAGAGGAATATAGAATATTAATGAGTACCGACGGAATAAATTGGTCGGTGAACAAGGATTTACCGGCGACTGTTTCTGAACACAGACTAACCGGGCTTCCGTTAGGTGTACCTATTTATATTTCAATTACGGCAAAAGCGACAGACTTGGAAGTTGTGCGAACCGACCGATCAGATTCATATGGTATTATGACAGGTGATTCTATACCACCGGTATTGATCGTTGACGGATTCCACCGAATCGCCAGCTGGTCTAAACCATCTCACGATTTTTCACTGCTTCACGGTCAGGCAATAACTGCTACGGAGCGAAATTTTGAGAGCGCAAGTAATGAAGCGATAATTGACGGCTCACTGAATTTATTGGACTATGAAACTGTTGTTTGGATTTTGGGTGATGAGGGAACGTCAAATGTAACATTCAACGGAACCGAACAGCAAAGAGTAATGGAATTTTTAGAGGGCGGCGGAAATTTGTTTCTCTCCGGCTCAGAGATTGGTTGGGATTTGGTTGCGAATGGAACTGCCGCTGATAAGGCATTTTATTCAAATTATCTCAAGGCGGAATATGTTGCTGACGATGCCGATGAATTGAATGTCTCCGCCATAGATGGAAGTATTTTCGACAATTTATCATTCGGTTTCGGAAATGTGATTTTTGGAGCGGCTTACGAGGAAAATTTTCCCGATGAAATAAAACCGGCAGGAGGAAGCACATCACTTCTGACCTATAATAATAGCGGCACAACAGCCGCCATCCGTTATGAAGGTCTGTTTGGAAACAGCGCTACACCCGGCTCAATTATCTATCTTGCGTTTCCGTTTGAAACTATTGAGCAGGAAAGCGTGAGGAAAAGTCTGATTGGCTTAGCGCTCAATAGCTTTTATGGAATATTAAACGTAACTACTCCGATAGGATTACCGAAAAGTATAGTATTGCACCAGAATTATCCGAATCCGTTTAATCCGTCCACTACAATCATTTTCGAACTGCCTAACGCAGAACAAATTAGTCTGATAATTTATGATTTACTCGGCAGAGAAATTATAAAGCTGATATCGGATGAAAAAATGCAGGGGATAATTCGGAAAGAGTGGAACGGACGGGATTCAACCAATAAACTCGTTTCATCCGGAATATATATTGCAACTTTATATACCGGAACACATAAGTTTTCAAAAAAGATGACGCTCCTGAAATAACCGTGCCAAAGTCGAACTATTTAATTTTTATTTTAGTCCAATAAAAGAGCTTGAAGATGGATTAGAAAATTATAAGATTTCGTTTGTGAAATATTACAGCGCTAACATCAAATCAAATTCAGTGAATCAATAACGAATCCTGAGTACGAAAAATCTTAATGTATTAGAAAGGAATAGTCTTAATGCTATTGACAGTTAAAAAAGATTATGACGGAATAAGTAAAGCGGCAGCTGAACTTGTCGCGAATGTAATCAAAGAAAAACCGGATGCAGTGATAGGATTCTCCTCAGGTTCAACGCCTTTGGGGCTTTACAAAGAACTTATCAGAATGCATAATGATGAAGGATTAAGTTTTGCAAATATAATTTCTTTTAATCTTGACGAATATATCGGACTTCCGGCTGAGCACAATCAAAGCTATCATTATTTTATGTGGGAAAATTTGTTCAAGCATATTGACATTGTTCCTGAAAAAGTGCATATACCTGACGGAATGGCCGCAAATATCGAAGAATATTGTGAATGGTATGACAATGAAATTGAAAAGCTCGGCGGTTTGGAATTGCAAATACTTGGTATCGGCGGCAACGGACATATCGCATTCAATGAACCCGGTTCATCTCTTACTTCACGCACAAGAATAAAAACACTGACGGAAGAAACAATTAAGGATAACGCCAGGTTTTTTGACTCTATTGATGAAGTTCCAACAAAGGTAATCACAATGGGCGTGGGAACAATAATGGACTCCAAGTCACTCGTGCTTCTTGCAAGTGGTAAAGAAAAAGCTGAAGCGATTAAGGCTACAGTAGAAGGTCCGATTACTGCGACAGTGCCGGCTACCATAGTGCAATTGCATCCGAAAACATTTATATATGCGGATGAAGATGCAGCATCATTGTTAAAGTAATACCCAGCTAAGAAATATATTTGTTTTAGGGAGGTAATGATTAAAATTATTTCCCTGTTCCTGTTGCCTTTACAAATTTGGGTGATTAATATATAATGCTTAGGCATTGTATAGAAAATGATGAGATGATTGTGGAAGAAAATGTAAATAATTCCGATACGCAAGAGACAGAAGAAGTAACGCACTTAGATTCGCTTGAGATTATGATACTGGCAAATAAGGCGTATATCCGCGGACAGCTTATTCAGATTGGAAAAGTCGGACTTATAGATCCTATCATTGTGCAAGCTGAAAAACATTTGCGAACATGCAAGGAATGCAGATTAGAAGTGAAACAACCACGTAAGCCAATCAGCATCTCAAAATCAGATTGGCTTTCACTGCTTTCGAAGTAAAAGGATATTCATATTAAATCAATTTGCTCTCAGGTACCTTCAAGCCAATTGTTATTTATAATTCTAAATGTAAGGTGGAATTGTATTATTCCATCTGTGGGAGATAGATATTGAGGGAAGTTACCTTTATCCATTACATGCCAATATTAACGACTTTAATAGCTGCGGTTTTTTCGTGGATTATATACAGCCGTTATCGAGAGAGGGGAGGAATGCATCTCCTTTGGTGGAGCGGAGGAGTCCTTGTTTACGGAATGGGAACCTTTGCCGAAAGCTGGATAACGCTTCTTGGCTGGAATATAGTCATTTTTAAATTCTGGTATATAGTCGGAGCTCTTTTAGGCGGAGCTCCTCTCGCTCAGGGAACCGTGTGGTTTCTTTATAAAAATAAAACTGCCAAACGTCTGACAATAGCGTTGGTATCGTATTTCTTTATTTCCGCATTTTTTGTTCTGCTAAGTGAAGTACATCTGGATAAAGTTGATCCATTTCTTCCCAGTGGTAAGGTATTTGTGTGGCAATGGGTTCGCGCGTTCAGTCCATTCCTTAATACGTATGCGGTAATATTTTTAATAGGCGGGGCAATTATATCAGCTAATCGCTATCGGAAACACATCAGGGATGAAAGCCTGAGCAGTCTTGTTGCCCGTGACAGGTTTTTAGGTAATGTATATATAGCCGCAGGAGCAATCTTGCCCGGTATCGGCGGTATATCGAGCAGAGCCGGCTATACAGAAGTTCTTTATATTGGTGAACTGACCGGGATAATACTTATTTGGATAGGTTATTGGTACAACACTTCCAAGAGAGAGGAAAGGAAGAATCCAAAATCGGAAAACTTGCCGGTTGAAAGCTCAGCCTGATTCTCTTACCCGGTTTTGAAAGTATAACACCAAGCCTCTCCTTCAAGAACAGTTTCACCATCCTGCCGGACTACACGGAATTCTATTTGCGTTACAGGCTTAGTTTCGTGAATCTTCACTATTTTGGCATTTGCAGTGATAGTGTCTCCTATGAAAACGGGAGCGGTGAACTTCCAATCCTGACTTAGGAAGACAGTTCCGGGACCCGGCATATCCATTGCAACGAGAGCATGGAGGATTCCGGTTGTCAGACCGCCCTGAGCTACGAGCTTTCCAAATTTGGTTTTTCCGGCGAATTCTTCGTCAAAGTGAAGCGGATTATAATCGCCGGTTAAATCGGCAAATGTTTTTACGTGTTCGGCTGTTACGGTCATAGTCCTGCTGGCTTTTTGTCCGACAGAAAGTTCCATAAATAAACTCCAATTTAAAAATTGTGCGGCTGTGAAAGTGAATCAGTTGTTACTCTTCGAGGGCCTTTTTAATCTTGTTCCATACTTTTTCCGGAGAGATTGGAAGCGAACGCACACGGGCGCCTACAGCGGCATATACAGCGTTTGCAATCGCCGGCGCGGGGCCGCTGATGGGAACTTCAGCCACAGCTTTCGCTCCATAGGGACCTGTCGGTTCATATGTTTCCACAAGAATAACTTCCAGTTCAGGCATATCTGACGCTCTAAATATATTATAATCTTCAAAAGATTTAAAGAGTGGATTACCCTTATCATCAAAAGGCATAAATTCAGAAAGAGCGTACCCCATTCCCTGGGTAACAGCTCCTTCCACCTGTCCTTCTGCCATATGAGGATTTATGACCACACCGCAGTCAACGGCTGCAACAAGTTTTATGAGGCTTACTTCACCGGTTTCAGTGTCAACTTCAACATCGGCAAACACTGCTGAATAGGGAGGAGGCGATTCAGGACTAACATTATTCCCGATTGCCATAATCTGAAATTGATTTTTCCGGTAGAGAGAATAAAGACTAATCTGTTCATAGGTGACCGTTTTTCCGTCCTGTGTACTTACTTTCCCATTAGCGCAGAGCAACGTCTCTGATTCCGCTTCAAGCATTTCTGTCGCAACTTTTAAAATCTGCGCTTTTACTTGTTTAGCGGCATCAATTACCGCTCCTCCTGAGATATAGGTCGTGCTTGACGCATAGGCTCCGGTATCGAAAGGAGTAAGATCGGTGTCAGAGGTATACATCAAAATCTGGTCAACCGGAACAGAAAGTGTTTCAGCGGCGATTTGTGCAAGGGCAGTATCTGAACCCGTTCCGATATCCGTGGCTCCGCATAAGAGATTGAAAGAGCCGTCTTCATTCATCTTTATTGAACATGCTGCCATATCAACATTCGGGATACCCGACCCCTGAGTATTTATTGCCATTCCCTTACCACGCAATTTTCCATAAGTATATTCCGCAGGATCATCATTCCAGCCGATTGCTTCTGCTCCTTTTTGTATACACTCTTCTAAACCGGATGAACGAATGATTTGAGGGTCAGCGCCTTCTCCTTCCGCCATTTCAGCGGTAATTGCAAGGCTGTCACCTTTTTTGTATATATTGAGAAGACGAAATTTAATGGGGTCCATTTCCAATTCGGAAGCAATCTCATCCATATGTGATTCAAGAGCAAAAATACCCTGAGGAGTACCGTAACCCCTGAATGCTCCGGCGATTGGCAAGTTAGTATAAACCGCTTCCCCGGTAAATTTAATATTGGGAATATTGTACATTGAAAATACTTTATTCCCGGTAACGGTCATCACCGTCAAAGCATGAGTTCCGTAAGCTCCCGTATTTTCCAGTACGTGAAGAGACATCCCGAGGATTTTACCGTCTTCTGCGATAGCCGATTTTAGAGTTAGAATTTGAGGATGTCTTGTTCTTGAAGCGTATAGTTCTTCCTCTCTTGTCATCCAAAAGCGAACCGGTTTTCCGGTTGCGAGGGTCAACGCGCCGCAAAGTTCTTCATTCAATATTTCTTGTTTACCGCCAAAACCGCCGCCGACTCGGGGTTTCATTACGCGAATTTTTTTCACAGGAATATCAAGAGCTTTGGCGACTATCCGGCGAACATGAAACGGTACTTGCGTGCTTGTTCTTATCACTAACCTGCCGTCCTCATCAAGCCAGGTGATGCAAATATGAGGTTCAATGGAAGATTGCTGAACATAGCCCACTTCATAATTCGACTCGACAATTTTATAAGCGTTTTCAAATGCCTTCTCCACATCTCCTACGGACGCATCAAGTTTGTAAACAATATTTGATGATTTATCAAATATTCCTGTTGATTCTTCCTCGTCATGAATCAGGACTGCTCCATTTTTGGTTGCCGCTCTCGGGTCAAAAACTGCCTCAAGAACTTCATAATTCACATCTATCAGGGAACATGCTTTTTCTGCTATTTCGACAGTTTCGGCAGCAACCGCGGCAACTCTGTCGCCCACAAAACGAACTTTTTTATCTAAAATAAAAGCGTCATAGGGTGAAGGCTCAGGCCAACCCTGACCGGCAGTTGTATGAGGTATTCTCGGAAGATCTTCATGAGTCAGAACAGCATAGACGCCGCTCAACGCTTCAGCTTTAGACGTATCAATTGATCTGATTCGAGCATGGGCGTGTGGACTTCTTAGGACTTTAGCGTGAAGCATTCCCCGCAGCTCTATGTCATCGGCGAAGGCTGCCGCCCCTCGAGCAATTTTTTCCGCATCTACCCGGGGAGTTATCTTTCCAACTACATTGTATTCTGATGAACCGCTCAACTGAATCATTCCTTATTTAGTATGGCTTCAACGGGTTTAACATAGCCGGTGCATCTGCACAATACTCCCGAAATGGCATCACGAACTTCTTTCTCCGAAGGCTTTGGATTTTCAGTGAGAAAATGTTCTGCAACGAGAAGTAATGCGGGAGTACAGTATCCACATTGTATTGCGCCGACTTCAACGAATCGTTTTTGTAAATCTGAAAGTTCTTCTCTGGTTGCTAATGCTTCGACGGTGGTAACGATTCTTTCGTCTGTTTGAATCGTTAGTGTGATACAAGAAGCTTTCGGAATACCGTCAATCAATACGGTGCAAGAACCGCATTCGCCCGACTCACAGCCGCGTTTAACGCTAAAAAATCCCTCAGAGCGAAGAAAATCAAGTAGGGTAAGATTCGGTTTGATCTCAGAGGATATTACCTTCTCATTCAGAGTCATAGAAACTTTCATCTCTCTTAACCTACCCGTTCCCTGATTCTATTTAAAGAGCGTTTTAGCAATACGGCAGCCATCTCTTTCTTGTATGTGGAGGAAGCACGGGCATCTGAAAGAGGCTGGAAAGTGTCTAAAATAGATTCAGCCGCAGAATTAATCAGCTTTTCGTCAATTACCTTATCTAACAGTAATTGTTCGGTATCCATTGCTCTAACGAGATTATCATGCAATGAGGAATAAACTATTTTAGCGTTTCCAACGGTGTCTCCCGATATTTCTATTCCTACAACGACAGAAATAACAGGAGGGGCGGAAGGGATATAATTTATTGATTCGATTGCTAATAAAGGCGGTTGGTCACTGTTAATGATTTCAACTGCTGTGATAATATTACGGTTAGTCCGCCATTTAGAATCTGTTACATACTCCCAAACCGATATATCGTCTTTGATATTACCATAAATTATCACTTGCGCGTCTGCAGCCACTAACGCGGCAAGAAAGGAAGAATCACCTTTTGCAAGAGCCACTCTTCCTCCAACGGTTGAAGATGTGAGCAATAGTCTGGATCTGCCTCTGAAATTAATTGCTCTGCGGAGTGTGGAATAAGGCTTGGCAGAGGTTTCCGGTGATGTGGCTAATTCATGAAGTGTAACACCCGCTCCGATGTGTAATAGATCGTGTTCAAGCCTAATCTCTTTAAATCCCGCGTCTGAAAGATCGATTATTCCTTTTATTTCATCGCCGCCATTTGGAATAAGCCAGGTACCTCCGCCCATCGGATAGAATCCTTCATTTTCCTTTAGCAGTTCAGCAGCTTCAGAAAGTTTCTTTGGCCTAAAGTAGGCTGATAATTTGTTAAGGGACATTTTATGCGGTTCCGGTTTTTTTATTTTCTGACCGATTTATCATTTCTTCGGAAATCTTGTCCGCCCGGGTAGAAATTTCTACTAAATTTAAATCTAAAATCTGACCGTCCTCTACGACTATTCTTCCATTGATCATTGACCAACTCACCCTTTGATTTCCAGAGCAAAATAGAAGAGCCGCTAACGGGTCAGATTTTGCGCCCGCATAGCTGATATCCGAAAGGTCGAACAAAATCAGGTCGGCAGATGCTCCGATCTTAATTACGCCAATATCATCTCTACCCAATATTTGTGCGCCGCCAACAGTGCTCATTCTCATAATCTCTCTCGCGGTAAGCCATCTGTCATCCCGCAATCGGGGAACGAGTAATGCCTGCCTGAGCTCGCTTAACATATTTGAGCTGTCATTGGAAGCGGAACCGTCAACAGCTATGGAGATTTTTACCCCTGCATCGAGCATTTTAGCAATGGGAGCGATACCTGACCCGAGTCTCATATTCGAGGTGGGACAGTGGGCAACCCCGGTTTTGGTGTCTGAAAGTTTTTGGATTTCATCATCGTTTAGATGAACTGCATGGGCGAGCCACACATCTTCTCCTAACCACCCAAGTGATTCCGCAAACTCTACGGGTCTAAGTCCGTGAATGTCCAAACAAAATTTCTCTTCCTCAAGGGTTTCGGCAAGGTGAGTATGAAGCCTCACTTTATATTTGTCAGCGAGTTCCCGAGATTTTTTCATAAGGTTTTGTGTGACCGAAAACGGAGAACAGGGAGCGAGAGCGATTCTTAACATCGAATGCGGTTCGGCATCATGATATTTTTCTATCAGCCGGATTGAATCGTCAATGATTTCCTCTTCAGTTTGAACAATGTAGTCAGGGGGCAAACCGCCGGAACTTTTACCTAAAGACATTGAACCTCTTGTGGGATGAAATCTGAGGCCAAGCGAGCTCACCGCTTCAATTTCTTTATCTATGAGTTTATTGGACGCCTCCGAAGGAAAAAGATAGAGATGGTCTGATGAAGTTGTACAACCGGATAAAATCAGCTCGGCTGCGGCGACTTGTGCGCTCACATATATTGCTTCTTCTGATAATTCACCCCAAACATCGTATAAGGTCTGGAGCCAATCGAATAGATAAGCGTTTTGCGTTCCGGGGATATTACGGGTAAGAGTCTGGAACATATGATGGTGTGTGTTAATAAATCCGGGAAGAAGAATCATACCGGAGGCGTTGACGGTCTTATCGGCGACCGGATATGAACCATCGCCGACGGAATTTATTTCGCCGTCCTTGACTAAAACCCAGCCGTTTTTGATATCACCAAGTTCGTCATCCATAGTGACAGTCAAAAGCGTGTCTTTTATAAGTGTGGTTCCCAACTAATCCTTTTCTGGATTGTGAATTTATAGTGTAGGTTATGATATAAACAAGGAAATGTAAATTTTTTCGTTAAATTATTCCTCAATGTGTTAGCAGTAGCAGCTGACATTACCAATATTTAAAAAATATAAAGGATTATTGATGGGATTAGATTTATTTTTTAAGACTGTCGCATTAGGATTGTTCCTTAACAGCGCCGCTATGCCGAACAATCCGTATGACAGGATGATTGAATTATCTTTTCAGGGCGAATTGATCAGTGCGTCAAGAGTATGGGAAAGAACTAACGGTATCGAATATTTTGGCGAGCGGGTATATCTAAAATCTCCCAAACTGAAAGGTGCGTTAGTTGAGTTCGAACATTTTAAACGAACGGCACAATCAATAAACACTCAAAGTATGAGAGCGATTTATCAGGTTGTAGGATACGAAGCGCTGTTTAAAGATTATTTTGAAGATCCGAAAAGTCTGCTTTGGCTCGGTTACGCCGGCAGATATAACGATGTGGAATATAGATTATCCTACTCTACGGATTTCGATGGATTTGAAAAATCAGAAATTGCGGTGGGCTATAAATTACTTTTAGGAAATAATTTATTTATTAAACCCACTTTTGAAAATAGCAGGATTGGAGATTTAAAATACTGGCAATTGAAAGTTTCGTTCGAATATGATCTGAAATCTAAAGAAGTTGAAAAAAGTAAAAATTAATTTGAAGCAAATCCTAATATTAGGGTGGTAGCTACAGCAAGACTTAATATAGCGATAAATTTACCCTTACGCATAATAAATGGTTCTCTGCTGATGCGAAGTCTGCTGCGTTCGTTTAGAATTGATTTTCTGTAAGCGCCGTTAGGCCAATAAGTAAGATAAAATTCGATATGTTCATCGGCTAACTGATAATACTCAACGCTACCATTATTCCTTGCCATAGAAGAATAATATTTTATTATCTGCCATTCAGCTTCTTCCGCTTGAGGGCAACTTGGGAAATTCTGCACTATTTGAGTAAAAGTAGAAAGAGCATCGCTTATCTTCTTTTTTTTAAGCAAAAACATTGCGTTCTTCAAAAACCTGTCAGGGCATTTTGACTGAAGCGCAATTGCCTGGTGAATATCCGCCAAAAGGAATGTAGCTGTCAGAAGAAAAATAGAAAGCGTTAGTCTTATTCTGGTACGATGGAATGCAATCATCTTAGGCTCGAAAGTAGATAGTATCATAGTTTTAAGCAAGACGATTATGAAGATAAATTAATGCTTGCTCGTAGGATAGATTGATTATAACTTTATTCGATATAAAACGATAATTCGGAGCCAATATTATTCGGTCAAACAGCGAGTATAAATAGTGGATTTCTCAAAGTCATTCAGTTATGTATTTAAAGACCCGAAGTGGCTTTCAAAAATTTTTATCGGCGGACTTTGGAATTTCGCCTCTCTACTCTTTTTTGGCATACCATTCGTTTTAGGATACTTTCTATCTGTAGTAGAAAACTGTATAAAAAAAGAGGAATCTCCTCTTCCATTCTGGAATAATCTATCCGGGATTTTTCAAAAGGGTGTTATGCTCGGGATAATTTATTTTGCATATACTATTCCTGTTATATTGATATCCTCGTTTTTAGAAGACTCATTTGGCGATAGCGACGCTTTAGTGTTACTTCTTTTTATGGTAGTGCTCTTTTGGCTTCCTATGGTTACCATTAATTTCGCGAAATCCGGAAATTTTATGGCTGCTTTTAATTTTGAGGAAATGCTGAATTTTGTTATGAGCAATATCGGCACTTATGTGCCAATGGTACTTCTATCGTTAGCCGTTATCGGTTTTTCATTTTCATTGGGAGTGTTTATTGCCGGAATAGGAATTCCTTTCACCTCGTTTTGGGGGATGCTGGTGGCGGCTCATCTTTTCGGGCAATTTGGAAAGCATATCTTCAGGTCTGAAGAAGAAAGTGTTAAAATAAACGTTTGAATTATCCGGCCATTTATGATTTTTAAGTGTAGCAAAAGTAGTTAACTCTAAACTGCGGGACATTTATGCCTGAAACGACATCACTGATATCTGATCCGACAACAGTTTTAATTTATCTTGTAAGTACTGTTGCGCTCGTATTTCGAATTAGCGAAGTGGAAAAGTTGAAAAAAATATTCTATTATCTGCCTCCGGTAATATGGATATACTTTGTGCCTATGATATCCACTACTCTGGGAATTCTCCCGGACACATCGGTTACTTACAACTGGATATCGAGATATATACTGCCGTTTAGCCTGGTATTGCTATTACTATCGGCTAATCTGCCGGATATTATGAAACTCGGGAGAATGGCGCTGACAATGATGCTCGCCGGGACGGTTGGTATAGTGATAGGAGCGCCTATAGCCTTAGCGCTGTTCCTGAATTGGGCTCCTGAAGGTATTTGGAAAGGAATGGGTATGCTTTCGGGCAGCTGGATTGGGGGAACGGCGAATATGATGGCAATTGCCGAGGGAATAGGTACTCCGGCATCAATGTATGGGCCTGTAATTGTGGTTGATACTGTGGTCGGTTACGGATGGATGGGTGTAATGATAGCCTTATCGGCATATCAGACAAAATTCGATAAATGGACGGGCGCTGACAGAACGGTACTTAATCACGTTCAAAAAAGGCTTAAGGATATTGCTATAAAAAGAAGCAGACCTATTGTAGCTAGAGACATAAGTATTATGCTCGGACTCGGATTCTCCGTTACATTCCTGTTTTTAAAGATTGGCGAGTTTTTGCCCGATATTGGAGGATTAATAAGTTCATTCACCTGGACGGTTATCTTGGTTTCAATGTTTAGCGTTGGTCTCTCTTTTACAAAGGTCTCCCGGCTTGAGGATGCCGGTTCATCCAAGATGGGGAGTGCGGCATTATATTTGTTAATGGCGTCGGTGGGCGGACGGGCGGATATGACATTAATTACGGAAGCGCCTGCACTTATCTTTATAGGTATCGTTTGGATTTTAATTCATGCCGGAGTGTTGGTTGGGACGGCAAAGCTGATTAAGGCGCCAATGTTTTTTTTCGCGACGGGCAGTCAATCAAACATAGGAGGCACTGCTTCCACTCCTGTAGTGGCGGAAATATTTCAAACAGGAATGGCTCCTGTAGGACTATTAATGGCTGTTCTTGGTAATATAATCGGTGTCTATCCGGGTCTTTTAGTAGCATATCTATGCAGATTAGTAGAAACTACACTTAGATGAATATTCTTATTCTCGGTACGGGTAGGATGGGAAGAGCGATTGCTTTTGATTGTTTGAATCAAGAAGACGTATTACAGGTTATGGTGGCAGACATTTCTGAGAATCAGGTAACTGAATCTATGAGAGGAATTGAGAATCCCAAACTCCACAAAGCTGTTGTAGATGTAACAAACCTCAAAGATGTTGCCTCTCTTATGGAAGGAAATTCTGTGGTAATCAGCGCTGTTCCGTATATGTTCAACCTTGATTTGGCAAGAACCGCAATTGAATCAGGATGTAATTTTTGCGATCTTGGAGGGAATACGGACATAGTCTATCAGGAGCTTAATTTAAACGATGACGCTGTGAAACAAGGTGTCACTATCATACCGGACTGCGGCTTGGCGCCGGGTATGGCAAATGTTGTAACTGCATATATCATTGATGAATTTGAATCTGTTGAGAGCGCAAAAATCAGAGTGGGAGGTCTTCCGATAAATCCCGTTCCACCATTAAATTATATGCAATTGTTTTCAGTTCACGGCTTGCTAAATGAGTATATGGGGGAAGCGACAGTTATTGAGGAGGGTGAAATTAAAAAAGTACCCACATTGAGCGGATTGGAGACACTTGATATCGGAGAAGATTTTAAGAATATGGAAGCATTCTATACACTGGGAGGAACTTCTACGCTACCCGAAACTTTCAAAGACAAAGTAAAAAATCTCGATTATAAAACTATTCGGTACAAAGGACACCGGGATTTGATAAAAGCGATGTTCGACATCGGATTGGCTGATTTAGAAGAGGTGAATATTGACAGTGTAAGCGTTGTTCCAAGAAACCTGTTAGCGAGTTTATTAGAGAAGAATCTTCCCAAAGAAGGTATGGATGTAACGCTGGTAAAAATTGAAGTAGTTGGTGTCAAATCAGGTAAAAAAGTCAAAGTGACCTACGATCTAATTGACCATTATGACACAAAAAATGAAATGACTTCAATGATGCGGACAACAGGGTATTCAGCTGCTATTGTGGGTCAGATGCTCGGCAGAAATTTAACGAATGGTCCGGGCGCGCTGCCACAGGAAAAAGCGTTGAATCTTGGGAAATTTATAAGTGAATTAAGCGAAAGAAATATTATATTTAACAGAGACGAAAGCGAAGTGAAATAATTAACAATTTCAGTAAAACTTATAATCGGATATTCAGCCAGGGGATGGTTATATGAAGAAAATAACAATCTATCCATTGATATTGATTCTGACAGCGTTCACAATTTCATGC
>JACZTG010000027.1 GCA_022573815.1 Candidatus Neomarinimicrobiota bacterium | reverse complement strand
AACTGGCTACTTAATTAAAGGATGTTTTAAGTTTCACAACAAGTAATGGATAACATAGATTAGTAATAATCTATATGGATGAAGAAAGTAAATTATTCATCTTAGTTAACTGAATAAGTAGCGCGTACGGGAGTCGAACCCGTATTACCGGCGTGAGAGGCCAGCGTCCTAAACCATTAGACGAACGCGCCATAATCGGATAATAAATGTATCTTGACGCTTAGATAAAAGCAAGAAAATTCAGTTTTCGAATCGGCTTTTAAGTGATTTTTCCGTTCCCTATATTATTTCAAAAGGGATTCAAGGAAAGATTGCCACAGAAAAATAAAAAGAAATTGACCCTCGGTCATCTTGTTGACTACATTTTTATACTTATTATTACGCCGTTCGTATTTGTGGCGCTTGCTGAGGGGATGTTACGGTTGGGCGGCTATGGGATTTCCGACGAACCTTTCAAGCAATCGCAGTCGAACCCCGATAAACTGGTAACAAACGAAAACTTCGGTCGTTTATATTTTCCGTTCAGCGGCGCTGTTCCAAATATCTCCATAAATATTTTTGACAAAAAGAAACCGGTAAACGGGATAAGAGTGTTTGTAGTAGGGGAGAATTCCGCATACGGGTATCAATGGGCGCCAAACGGAAATATATCCCGATTCCTTTATCAGATTCTCAAGGAAGCATTTTCGGAAAACGATGTGGAGGTTTTGGATCTGTCGGTTCCCGGACTGAATTCACACGGGATGCTGGACATCATAAAACGGCTCGGCGAGTATGAACCTGACGCTATTGTTATCTATCCCGGTCATAACGAGTTCTACGGGTCGCTGGCTCCCGCTTCAGTTGATTATCTCGGACAGGATAAGAGTAATATTAAAAGGTATCTCCGGTATCATAAGTTTCGACTGTTTCAGCTGCTTAAAAATCTGAATGTGATTTATGATAGAGACGGAGAGTCTATAGAATTTAAAACAGACGCTCTGATTGAATCTATCGCGAGACAAATTGAAATCAATCCCGGCAGCGAGCTGTATGAATCTGTATTAGCAAATTTCAGAGATAATCTGAATGAGATGTTGCTGTACGCCAAATCGGAAGATTTGCTCTTGTTAGGCGCCGTGCCGGCAAGCAATTTTGCCGGTAAAGCGCCTTTTAAAGCCTGTTTGGAGGATATAAGCGACGTCGGTAAATGGCTTGCGGAACTCGAAAAGGGGAAGGCTTTTCTTCAGGCGGGAAAGGGAGAAGATGCGCTTTCTTATTTCTCCGAAGCGAGCGCGAGGTTCGGTAGTAATGCCGATGTGGAATATCTTATTGCTAAGGCGTATGAACAATCGGGTAATATCGAATCAGCGCGAGAACATTACCGGAAGGCTGTTGACAACGATTGCTTCCCGTTTCGGTCGCCCACAGAATTTAACGATACGATGAAGAAACTATTCAGTGGACATGGTCAGCCTGTAGTCAGTGCGGGCAATCTTATGGACAGTACTTCAAGCAGCGGCATTCGGGGAAACGATTTCTTTTTGGACGCGGTTCATTTTTCTCTTAAAGGCGCTGCGGTTACGGCGGAACGTATCAGCTCTGAATTGATATTTCGGTTCGGAGGCGAACGGCGACCAAATCCTGAGGCTGCTGATCTGGATGCCTTAATTGAAAAGGTGGGAATCACTCCGATTGATTATGCCGTTGCCGAACTGCGGGTCACTTTGATTCGGTCACACTGGCCGTATAAGGAGAACGAGCGGACAGTTCCTTCGTTCAGCGGATTCCGCGACGATCATGCGGAAGAACTCGCTTACAGGATTGTGGAAGAAGGATTCAGTTGGAGAGACGCCCATCGTCTTTACGCAGATTCATTATACGATTTAGGATTTTTTGACCAAGCCGCAAAAGATTACAGGGCGTTGACCGTAAATAACATTGATGATGTTATGCCTTACCACAGACTTGCGGAAAATCTTATTCGGAAAGGACTTTTAGATGAAGCATACGAGCTGCTGGACCAATCGCTTCGGATAAAGGAAACTGTTTTCGCTCTTAAATGGAAAGGTTCTATCCTGCTTGGAAGCGGCTTAGCGGAAGAAGCTGTTGAGATGTTGAATCAGGCACATTTGATGGAACCGTTTGATGTGGAAACGCTGTATAATCTTACATCCGCATTGATAGAAACGGAACGGTTTGAAGATGCGAAAGAAACATTGCGGAAAATGATAGCCGCGGCTCCGAATTATCCCGGGATTTTCGATTTAGCCGAACGTATAAAGCTGCTTTATGATTAATAAAGTGTTGAATCTGGAATAACCACACAATATATTTTAATCACGCGCCCGTGGCTCAATTGGATAGAGTGCGTGGCTACGGACCACGAGGTTGGAGGTTCGAGTCCTCCCGGGCGTACTCAAATGCAGATTCCACTTAAATATAAAATTTTAAGCAGGCAGCTGCATTTTTGTTTAATCGTATCGGGCGGATTCAGTTGGATATAATGAGAAAACATGAAAGCCGAATGGCGCACGCTCTCCGTGAAGCGAAAATCGCTCTTGACGAGGGAGAAGTTCCCGTCGGCGCTGTTATAGTCAAGGAGGGAGAAATTATCGCCCGTGGACATAACAGGAGAGAATCGCTCACCGACCCCACCGCACACGCAGAAATACTCGCTATCACTTCAGCCGCGAATCAGCTGGAAGACTGGCGACTGGAAGGATGCACGATGTACGTTACCCTTGAGCCATGTCCCATGTGCGCAGGAGCCGCCGTCAACGCGAAACTTGAAATGGTTATTTTCGGAACACGGGACGCCGATGTGGGAGCGTGCGGAACAGTGTATGATTTGCTAAACGGCGACAATCTGATTCATAAAGTCAGAGTGCTGCCGGATGTGCTTGCCGAAGAATGTAAAGGCATTCTCTCGGAATTTTTCTCTGCTGTCCGGAAGAAGGAAAAGAGCGATTCCAATTAAGATTGACTGATTTCCTCTGTTAACGTATCTTTACGCGTCAAAAGGAGAGGTGGCAGAGCCTGGCTGAATGCGCGCGATTCGAAATCGTGTTTACTGAAAGGTAACGGGGGTTCGAATCCCTCCCTCTCCGCAACGTGCGTGCGGGTTAGGGCTTGCCCTGACTGCAAAATAAGGGCGTGAGCTAAGGAAAAGTACTTGAAATCAGCTGCAGGTAGAAGGTTTTTTGATGAAATAATTTAAGTATATAGAGTTCTCTGCCCGATTGACTGACAGAGTCGGTCAGGCTGGGAATCCCTCCTTATCCGCAATTATATTTTAGCTATATTTTATGGATAATAAAACACCAGAAGTTATATATCTTTCTTTAAGCGAGGAGACAAACGCTCTGGATTATCTAGAACTAGCAGCAGCTTTTGTTAAAAAGACACCCGATAATGTTACAGCATGGAAATGGGTAGTAATTTCTTTACATGGGGCTCTCTATGGGTTCGCAGTAGCCGCTTCTCGAGGAACTGATTACGAAAACATTCTTAGGAAAAATGGTTATTTGCTTGGGTTTTGGAAAGTCCTAAATAAGTGCCAAGACCCCAATCACATGAAAATGTTAGAAAACAGTAAGCATCTTGAGTTAACGGATAGCCAGAGCGATTCAATCAATATTTTAGTTGCAAGATTGAGAAATAATTTTCAACACTTTAAGCCAAGACTCTGGTCAATTGAAATTCATGGTATGCCTCAGATCGCAATTGATATATTAGAAGTGATTCGCTTTCTCGCCCGTGAAACTCATACATATGTCCACTTGAGTGACGAAGAAGAAATATTGGTGGATAAACTGGTAAAAGAGAGTATCGATTTCATTGAGGGAACAGAGCTTTACGCGGAATTGAAACTCGGAAAGGAATTATATCAAAAAAAGAATTCCGCACTACGTAAATTGAAATAATTAAATTAAAATAGCCATTGGACTTGAGTACCCGAATATGTGCCTTTGATGTGCCAATGTGCCAAAAATGTGTCGGGAATTCCTGCTTATTGATGGATGATAATGGGAGTGAATGGAAGACAGTATAAGTATTGCAGTTTTTGACTGACAGGGTAATTCACTGATTTTAATTAAGATAGACAACTCAATGTAATAAGAATCCCTCCCTCTCCGCATATAGTAAATATAACCACACCCCCGCATACTGCGGGACTTCGCCTTTGCCCCCTCCTATGGAAGGATGGGAAATAGAATCCACCTGAAAATAATAATTGATTTATATAGATAATAATTTCTATTTATCAATTAACTTATAAATTATGCAAACGAATAAACCAAAAAGGATATTACTAATTTGAAACGAATTCTGCTGTTGCTGATAAGTTTGATTTTAATCAGTTCCGAAGTGCGTGCGCAGGACACTCTTTCGGTTATGACATATAATGTGCTTAATTTCGCAGGATCTACTCCCGGGCGCGTATCCTCTTTTCGTATTATTCTTGATCAATTTCGCCCTGATATTCTCGTAGTAAGCGAGATGTTATCGAGTTCTAATATGAATTTATTTATGGATGGTGCACTTAATCATACAACAGAAGAATATTCAACCGGTGATTTTGTTCAGACGAGGAAGATGCTGCTGCTGAAGTGAGAACGACAGCAAGATCATTGAGCTAAAGGATTCTCTATTATTGGAGTTCCGACCATACCGTTACCGCTGATCTCCGATATTACTTTTACTCCTGTTAAGATTCCGATGGACGTCAATCTGAAACTATCTTTTGTTATATGCGAAATCCTGTGAATCCGGGTAGCATTAAAAGGTTCCACACCGAAAGCCGAAACATCTTTGATTTTCAGAAAACTTTTCTTTCCGCCACCCAGGGCACTGGGCTTACGCCAATAAACAACGGCTCCGGAAGCTATATAATTTGCTTCCTGTATCAGCAAACCTGATTCGCTTTTCGTCATCATATCATCAGTATTAGAATCCGGTTTTGAAGTCAGGAGCGATCCGATCACCATTAGCAGTAGTGATCCTATGAGATAGTATTTAATTTTGCTGACCATTATCATCTATTTACAATATTTCTTTATATTTCCCAATGATAAATATCACTTTCAGCAGATTAAATCTGTCTTGCCGATTATCTATAAATATCCCTTGTATCTAATGGGATAGGCGTATAAGTTTGAAGACTGTGTTTAAAAGTTTACGAAAATAGGCTATTATGTTAAGAGCAAGAAAGAGGATTTCAAAAAAAGAACTTAGGCACGACCCGATGCTTGAATTTATTTTCAAGGTGGAGATGTTCGTTAGAAATCGTTCAAGAGAACTCGGCTACGGCGCTATCGGCGTTGTCGCATTGCTGATTGTCGGCATTATGATGATGAATTCCAAGAGTGAAGCGGAAGTGGATGCCGCAGCAGCTGTTGGAATAGCACAATTTAAATTTATGTTAGGGGATTTTCAGGACGCCATAGTTCGTCTTGAGGACGCGCTAAGGAAATATCCGGGTACAGAAGCCGCAACTCAGGGATTATTTTATCTCGGAAGCGCAAACTATCAAGCCGAAAATAAAGACGATGCGGAAAAATATTTTCGTGAATTTCTTGATGAAGGTTCTGACGACGCATTATTAGTCGCTTCCGCTTACGCCGGAATTGCCGCTGTCCGAGAGGATAATCAGGATTATACGGCAGCAGCCGAATATTACAAAAAAGCTGTTACGAATGCCGAATCACAATTTCAGGTAGAAATGTACACAATTTCCGCGGTAAGAAACTTTCATAAATCCGGCAGCAAAGAGATAGCGCTGGAACTGATTGCGGATATGTTAGACGATGACAAGGTGAGTTTTGAAGCAAAAAACAATGCAGAATTCTTGAAATCCGTTATCAGCAGTGTGAAAGGGTAAGCAAGAGAATTCAATAGAAACATTTTTCTCTTGCTCGGGTTCATAAAATGAAGTACATTTTAAGCTCGGAGTGGGTTGACAAACCCACTCTTTTTATTGAAACAACGAGCATATGAATATAGAAATAGAAAAAGATATAGAACGATTGAGCGGAATAGCGGAAAACATCAGCGATGCGAATGATGCGGAGCTGCTTGAGCTTAAAATCGGAGTAACGAAGAGAGGGCGCAGCATAAATTTAATAATTGATTCAGTTGGCGGAGTGAATATCCAAACTTGCGTAAAGGTATCTAAAGGACTAAAAGCTATATTGATAGAGGAAGAATACGCTGACGGTAACTTCAAAATAGAAGTATCATCCCCGGGTATTGACAGACCATTATCTGAAGAAGGTGACTTCCGCCGTAAAACAGGCAGAATGATAACCTTATGGCACACGGAGGAGGATATTGAATCACCTGTTGAAGGCGTTATTAAATTAGTGTCCAACGGTGTTCTATCAATTGAAGCATCGGAAGAAATTATTAATATAAAAATGGAAAAAGTGGACAAAGCAAAATTACTTGTTGCAATAAGATGAATTTTTAAGGAGTAAGAAAGTTGATTAATCGTGAAATAATAGAAGCCTTTTCCGCCGTTGCGATGGAGAAAAACATCGACAGGCGGTCGCTTGCGGAAATTATTAAAGGGCTTTTCGAATCGATGATATTAAAAAAATATGATACCATCGAAGGATTTGATGTTATAGTAAATCTTGATAAAGGCGAGATAGAAATCTATAAATTTATGACTATCGTAGATGAAGAAACCGATTCCGAGTTTGAAATTCATATTGACAAAGCGCGGGAAGTTGAGCCTGACCTGAACGTGGGCGACGAATTTATCGAAATACTTGATATTAATTCATTCGGCAGGAGACATATTGCCACTGCGAAACAAAATTTATCGCAGCGTATTAAGGACGCAGAAAAAGAAATAGTTTTAGATCAATATAAAGATAGGATAGGCGAGGTAATCATCGGTGATATTTATCAGGAAAGAAGAGGAGATGTTTATATAACGGTAGGAAAAACAGAAGTCATTCTTCCTGAAAGAGAACAAATTCCCGGCGAACGGTATTTTCGTGGGAATAGTACACGCGCGATAATTAAAGCTGTTGAGTCAACCTCCCGCGGTCCGGAAATAATTGTATCCCGCTCCGATCCCGAATTTCTAATACGGTTATTTGAGATTGAAGTGCCTGAAATATTCGACGGTATAGTCGAGATTATAAAAGTCTCGAGAATAGCGGGCGACAGGGCAAAAATTGCGGTAATATCCAACGATAAGAGAATTGATCCTGTAGGCGCTTGTGTCGGTATGAAAGGAATTAGAATTCAATCCATAGTAAGAGAACTGAATAATGAGAAAATCGATATAATTCCGTGGAGTGATAACCCCGAAATTTATATTGCGCGGTCGTTATCTCCTGCAAAACCAATCAAGACGGAAATTGATGAGGAAAATAAAAAAGCCACCGTTATCATCCCGGATGAAGAATATCCGCTGGCAATCGGGAAAAACGGACAGAACGTGGTCTTGTCATCAGACCTTACTGGGTATGAGATTGAAGTACTCCGCCAGTCAGATGAGGAATTAAAGACGGAACTATTGATAGACGAAGTGGAAGGATTAACACCGTCAATTATCGCCAAATTGACTGAAGCAGGATTCGAAAGAGCGGAAGACATCCTTGACGCAGGAATCGAAGGGATGAAAAAGGTCAAAGGAGTCGGCGGCAAGACAGCGGAAAAAATTATATCGGCTATAAGTGAATATTTTGAGGAAGTTGAATAAATCAACAGATAAGGACAGATGAGCACAAAGAAAAAAGATAGCGCTTTGGCAAAACCCGAAGCAGCCGCACCTAAGAAAAGAATTTATCAGATAGCGAAGGAGCTGAATCTATCTCATGAAGAGATAATCACTTTCCTGACTAATAGCGGTATATCCGTTCAAAGCCATATGTCCCCTGTAGAAAATGATGTTTATAATAAAATATTGGCTGAGTTCGCGATGGAAAAAGTTATTGTTGAGAGAGAAAAAAGCGAAACTATACAGCGCGAACAGGAATTGCTCAGAAAAATGGAACGCGAGATAGAGAAACAGAAGGATGATACTCCTACTATCATGCCCCATGAAGTGCCCCCTGTAGTCAAGGGCAAGATAAAGCCTTTAGAACTAAGCCCGGAAGCGCTCGCAATCGAACAATATAAGAAAGAACATGAAGAACCTTCGGACAAAGATCCTTCTGCCGTTTCCAAAGCAACCGATGAATTAGAATCAAAAAAAGATGAACCTGTTGAAAAAAGTTCCAAAGCGCCGGAAGCCGCAGAAGCGAAAGTCAGTAAAGCAAAGGCTGATTCAAAACCGATTGAAAAGGAAGTAAAATCTAAATCAAAAGATAAAAAAGTCTCAAAAGTTTCTGCTAAAAAAGAATCAAAAGAAGAAGCCGTTGATAAAGATAAATCGGTAGCGCACACGCGTAAGCGTATCCGTGTTAAGAAAAGCATTCAGCAAGAAACTGTCCAGAAAACCATCGAATTAAATAGACGGAAGAAACGACCTGTTGCAGTTGATGCGAAAGCAGTTGATGATTCCATCAAAAAAACTCTCGCCGGATTAGACGCAGGCAAAGGCAGAAAAAAGAGAAAAAAATCGGCGGCGGAAGATGTGGAAATCGATACAACAATCTTAAAAGTACCCGAATATACTTCTGTAGGTGATTTGGCAAACCTGATGGACATCCCGTCGAACGAATTAATCGGGAAGTGTATGGCATTGGGAATTATGGTTACAATAAATCAGCGATTGGATTTTGACACAATTATTCTCTTAGCCGATGAGTATGAATTTACTGTCGAAAAGGAAGAAGAATATGGCGCTGATGTTGTCGCCGAGTCCGATGAGAAAGAGGACAGTGCGGATTTGGTTGAAAGAGCGCCCATTGTAACTATTATGGGTCACGTGGATCATGGCAAAACTTCTTTGCTTGATTACATACGAAACGAGAATGTTGTAGCCGGAGAATCGGGTAGTATCACCCAACATATCGGCGCTTATCGAGTGACGGATAAGAAAAACAGAGAAATTACATTTCTTGATACTCCGGGGCATGAAGCGTTTACCGCTATGCGTGCAAGAGGCGCGCAGATTACGGATATTGTAATTCTCGTTGTAGCAGCAGACGACGGAGTTAAGCCGCAAACACTTGAAGCTTTAAATCACGCACGGGCCGCAAACGTACCTATTATCGTGGCAATAAATAAAATGGATAAATCAACCGCCAATCCCGAAAATGTTAAACGAGAATTATCGGAAAATAAATTAATTGTTGAAAGCTGGGGTGGTAAAGTCCAATCAATTGAAGTATCCGCTAAAACAGGCGAAGGGATTGACGACCTCCTTGACTCAATAATTTTGGAAGCTGATCTCCTCGAACTAAAGGCAAACCCGAAGGTCAAGGCAAGAGGCATAATTGTTGAAGCTAGACTTGACAAAGGATTCGGCCCGCTTGGTACTCTTCTCGTTCAAAAAGGAACTTTAAGGATAGGGGATCCGTTTATTTGCGGGTCAAGTTCAGGAAAAGTAAGGGCTTTATTGAATGAGCGCGGTCAAAGAGTCGAATTTACCACACCTTCCGAACCTGTTCAGGTATTAGGATTTGACAGCGTTCCCACCGCAAATGATTATTTTGCGGTATTGGAAGAAGAACGCGATGTAAAGAAAATAAGCTCGGAGCGTCAAAGGATTAAACGAGAAAAAGAATTCAGGAAAATTAAACTTAGAACACTTGATGAAATATCACTGCAAATCAAGGAAGGAAAACTGAGAGAACTTTCCATAATTATTAAGGGTGACGCTGACGGCTCCGTGGAAGCGCTCACAGATTCGCTTGTTAATTTAAGCACGAAAGAAGTCGCCGTTAAGGTCATTCATAATGCGGTGGGTACTATTGTGGAGTCTGATATTCTTCTTGCGTCAGCATCCGCAGCAGTTGTCATAGGGTTCCATGTTGAGGCTTCCAATGAGGCAAGTAAACTCGCCGAGAAAAATAATATAGATATTCGGTCATATAATGTCATATATGACGCTGTGAACGAGGTTAAATTAGCGCTTGAAGGAATGCTTGAACCTGAAGAAATCCTCAGTGTGGTTGGCAATGTTGAAATAAGAATGGTATTCAGCAATTCCAGAGTCGGCGCAATAGCGGGATGTTATGTAACCTCGGGCAAAGTTACTCGCGGTGATATAATAAGGCTTATAAGAGACGATGAGCAAATTGGCGAAGGAAAGATAGACAGCCTTAAGCGTTTTAAAGACGATGTTAAGGAAGTTACGGAAGGATTTGAATGTGGTATCACCTTGCAGGGCGCGGGTATTATTCAGGAAGGTGATGTTATTCATATTATTGAGAAAACCAGCAGAAAGAGAACACTGGACGAAGCAAGAGTATAGGCAGGTAGATATTAAATAGTGATAATCGGTCTTCTTCAATTAGATATTATAATTCCGGAAAGCAATAACTTAAAGGAAAAACGAAGCACAATTAAAAGCATTAAAGAGACTATCAGAAAGCGTTTTAATGTTTCGATTGCGGAAACCGGCAAATTGGATAAATGGTCTCGTTCTGAATTATCCATCTCAAAAGTCAGTAACGAAGCTAAATTTATAAGACAGGAATTCCAGAAAATACAGAAATATATCGAAAGCAGGTATCCTGTGGAAATAATCAATAAGCAGGAAGAAGTTTGGTAGATAACCGTAGATACGGCAGAGCTGACCGAGTAGCCGACCTTATCAGGCGGGAGGTTGCCGATATACTTATTCGGGGTGACCTGGACAGAGAAATAGGATTTGTGACGGTTACCAGAGCAGAAGTGAGCAGAGACTTGCAAAATGCGAAGATATACATTTCAGTTTTAGGCGATAAAGACGTCCGCGAAAGAGAATTCGAAAAGCTTCTTGAAGAGAAAAAAAGAATCAGGTATTTATTGGCGCAACGGTTGAATCTACGCCACACTCCCACTATTAAACTTTATCTGGATGACTCTCTTGACAATTCAATACGAGTTCAAAAGCTGTTAAAAAATATTGACGCTGGAGATGAGCAGGAATGAATATAATCCGGGATATAAAAGATTATAAATCAGGCATCCCTACTGCGTTGACCATCGGGACCTATGATGGCGTACATATGGGACATCAGGTGATTCTTGACAAATTACTTAAAACCGGAAAAGAGAGAGACCTGAGTACAACAGTAGTGACTTTTGATCCTCATCCGAAACAGGTTGTCGCAACTGATAAATATTCCGGTTCAATTCAAATTTTAAGTACGCTTGATGAAAAAGTTGAGGTCTTTTCGGCTCTTGGTATTGACACCTTGATAGTGATACCGTTTACAATCGAATTTTCCAAAACGAATCCCGAAATATTCGTCAAAGATGTTTTATGCAAAAGCTTTGGAGCTAAAGCAATTATCATCGGGTATGATCACAACTTCGGCAAGGATAGAGAGGGAAATTCTCAAACACTTAAATCTCTGGGGGACGAATGCGGATTCAGCGTCGAAATCGCCGATCCGGTAAGCTATAATGATGAAGCTATCAGCAGCACGAGAATAAGAAAACTTCTTATAGACGAAGGCGATGTCAGACTTGCAGGTGAACTTCTAAAAAGAAATTACACTGTTTCCGGTGAGGTGGTTAGGGGAAAAGGTATAGGAAAATCGCTGAATTTTCCCACCGCGAACATATCTGTTCAGGATGAATTAAAAATCATTCCGAAGAATGGAGTTTATTGTGTTGATGTATATCGTGAAGGAATAAAATATCGGGGAATGTCCAATATAGGCATTCGACCCACATTTAACGGGGATAAAAGAACCTTGGAAGTGCATATACTGATGGATAAACTTGAAGATATGTACGGAGACAGAATCAAAATAGAATTTATTTCGCGTATCAGGGATGAGAAAAAATTTGATTCATCGGACGAATTAGTTGCTCAATTGGAAAAAGATAAAATAGTTTGCAGCGTCTGACAATTATAAACATAATAATATTTAACACTTATTAAGGCAGAAGGAAAAAACAAATGGGTTTAACCAAAGAGGAAAAATTTAAAATAACGAAAGAGTTTGGCGGTAATGATAAAGACACCGGCAGATCTGAAGTTCAAGTAGCTCTTTTGACCAAGCGTATAGCGAGTTTGACAGAGCATCTAAAAGACCACAAGCATGACCACCACACACGTAGAGGGTTAGTTATGATGGTTGGTAAGAGAAGAAGACTTTTGAACTATTTAGAAAACAATCACCTTGAACGATATCGTGAAGTGATTAAGACTTTAAGCTTACGTAGATAAAACTTAGAAAATAATACTATAAATCAGGAGTAAATATTGGTAATCAAAGAAATAGAATTAGGGGGCAGAACATTAAAATTAGAAACAGGGAGAATTGCGAGACAGGCTTCCGGCGCCATTTTAGCGACTTATGGCGATACAATGGTAATTGCCACCGCAGTGGCCGGCGATAGCCCGAAAGAAGGATTAGATTTTTTCCCTCTAACGGTGGAGTACAGAGAAAGGCATTACGCGGCGGGGAAAATTCCCGGCGGTTTCTTCAAACGTGAAGGAAGACCGACCGAGAAAGAAATATTATCCGCCCGGATGACTGACAGAACCATCAGGCCGTTATTTCCCGACGGCTTTAAGAATGAAACGCAGGTCATAATATTTGTAATCTCCGCTGACCAGGAAAACGACGCAGATACTCTGGGTATGATTGCGAGCGCAGCCGCATTGGCAATTTCCGACGTACCTTTTGACGGTCCGGTAGCGGCTGTCAAAGTCGGTGAATTGGACGGCGAATTGGTCATTAACCCGTTTATAAGCCAGTATGACGATTGTACACTTGAGATAATAGTGTCCGGCGGGAAAGATTCCTTGAATATGGTTGAAGGGAAGATGAAGGAAGTTCCTGAGGCGCGGATGCTCGAAGCGTTAACATTCGGACATGAAAGCATTAAAAAAGTCGTGGCGATGATAGACGAACTGGTTAAAGAATGCGGAAAAGAGAAAATGACGTTTGAAGTAGCTGAAATAAATCAGGAATTGGTAGATGCTGTGACTTCATTGGTAGGCGATAAGGTAAAAGAGGCTAACAACGCCAAGGATATGAAGAAGCAGGATAGGTCTGCTTTTATGAAGGCGTTCACTAAGGATGCAATCAAGCAGTTTGAGGAGGAATATCCCGAAAGCGCAAAAGATATTAAGGAAATAATCCATGACCTTGAAAAAGATGATCTTAGGAATAAAATCCTGAATGATGGAGTCAGGTTGGACGGACGCGGCCCGAAAGACATTAGAGAGATAACCTGCGAACTTGATATTCTTCCGCGCACGCACGGTTCGGCGCTCTTTACAAGAGGTCAAACGCAAAGCCTTACAGCTGTGACTCTTGGAACGAAAATGGACGAACAGAAAACTGACGGAATTGACGGTGAAAGTTACAGCAAATTTATGCTGCACTATAACTTCCCGCCGTTCTCGGTTGGAGAAGCGAGAATGATTCGGGGAGTAAGTCGCCGCGAAGTCGGTCACGGTAAACTTGCCGAAAGAGCGATTGAGGCGGTTCTTCCGGCAGCGGAAGACTTTCCTTACACTATCAGGATAGTTTCCGATATTATGGAATCCAACGGTTCCTCTTCAATGGCGACCGTATGCGCAAGCTCGTTGGCTCTGATGAACGCGGGTGTTCCGATTCGGAAGGCAGTAGCCGGAATCGCAATGGGTCTTATCAAAGAAGGTGATAAAACGGAAATAATTTCTGATATTCTCGGTACCGAAGATCATATGGGAGATATGGATTTCAAACTTTCAGGAACCCGCGACGGAGTTACCTCGGTTCAGATGGATTTGAAAATCAAAGGTATAAGCCTTGAGATGCTCGAGGATGCGGTCAAGCAGGCGACGGAAGGAAGAATACACATTCTCGATATAATGGATAAGGCGATATCGGAAGTTGCTGATGATATTTCTGATTACGCTCCACGAATCCTTACCCTACAGTGTCCTGTTGACAGAATAGGCGAGTTGATCGGACCCGGAGGGAAAATAATCAAGGGTATTCAAGCGGACACCGGCGCAAAGGTAGAAATCGAAGATGACGGAACAGTTCTTGTTTCTTCGGTGGGTGGCGAGCCTGCCAAAGCGGCTATCGCAATAATTGAAGGAATACTTAAAACCCCGGAAGTCGGGGAAGTATATGACGCTGTTGTCAAAAAGATTATGGATTTCGGAGCATTCGTAGAATTTATGCCCGGAAAAGAAGGGTTAATTCATATCTCTAAATTAGATTATAAACGAGTGGCAAAAGTTGAGGATGTACTTGCGGTGGGAGACGAGCTTCAGGTTAAACTCCTTAAGGTAGATAATCAGGGACGTTATGATCTTTCACGTCGCGATTTAATGGAAAAACCCGAAGGTTGGGTGGAGGAACCTCCAAGGGAACGCAGGCCTTCAAGAGGCGGAAGAAACGATAGGGGCAGAAATCGCAGATAATGACAGAAGGCAAATTTAATAAGACAGTTCTTGATAACGGAATACGTATTGTCACGGAGAGTAATGATTATGTTCATTCGGCGGCTATCGGAGTGTTTATCACAAAGGGCGCGCGTGACGAATCCGCTGATAATCACGGAGCGGCGCATTTTCTTGAGCATATGGTCTTTAAAGGAACAGACGAGAAAGATTCTTTTCAGATAGCAAATTCTCTCGAATCGATCGGAGGGATGCTGAATGCCGCCACCTCGGAAGAATACACCTGCTATTTTGCCCGGATATTAGATGAACATATCGAGCCGGCTCTGGACGTGCTTTCTGACCTTGTGCAGAACGCTATCATAGAAAAGGACGTCACGGAAGTTGAAAAAGGCGTGATTATCGAAGAGATAAAAGGTGTTGCCGATACGCCGAGTCAAATGGTCATAGAAAATTTCATCTCGGATTTATATCCCGATCATCAACTTGGATTGGCGATACTCGGTACGGAAGAATCTATCAATGAGATGACCAGCGATAAATTAGTTGATTTTCGAACAAAATATTATACAACTGATAACATCATTATCGCCGTGGCGGGAAGATTGGATCATGAAAAAGTTGTTTCTTTAATTGAAAAATATTTTCATCTTGAAAAGACTGAATCCGCTCCGCTCTCTGCTGCGCCAAACGGTACTCTTCGGACGGGCGTAAACAAAAAGAAATCTCCCATATCCCAATCACATCTATGCGTGGGTTTCAGGGCTATACCATATAAAGACGAACGCAGATATGCGCTTCTGGTGATGAACACGATTTTGAGCGGCGGAATGAGTACGCGTCTGTTTCAAAATATCAGGGAAAAATACGGTTTCGTTTACAGCGTATATAGTTTTCCGGAATTTATGTCCGATACGGGATATTTCTGTACCTATGCGGGGACAGACGCTTCCAAGACGGATACGGTAATTGACCTGATAAAAGATGAATTGGAAAAACTCAGATCTGAACTGGTCACACCGGATGAGATCAGCAGCGCGCGCGCTCAATGGAAAGGCGGTGCGTTGATTTCTATGGAAAGTATGATGAGCCGTATGAATCGAATTGCGATGAGAGAGATGAATTTCGGCACTTATGCGCCCGTTTCGGAACTCATAGAGAAAATTGATGCGGTTCAACGGGAAGATATATTGAGCATAAGCAATGAGATATTTGACGAAGATAAGATTGTGGTCTCCGTTATTCAGCCGGAGAAGCAAAAAGATTAAAATAAATGATTATCGGAATACCAAAAGAAACTATATCGGAAGAACACAGAGTAGGAATAACTGCTGCCGGTGTTGAACAGCTTGCTAATGCAGGGCATGAAATTGTCCTGCAAAAAGATGCGGGCAGGGAAAGCGGTTACTCGGATGAAATCTATACTTCAGCCGGCGCGAAAATCGTAGATTCCGCGGAGGAAGTATTCAGCAGCGCGGAGATGATAGTAAAGGTGAAAGAACCTCAGCCTGCTGAGTGTGAGATGATTTCCGAAGGACAGATAGTGTTTACCTTTTTCCATTTTGCGGCCAGTAAGGAGTTAACTGAAAATTTTATCAAGAGTAAAGGCATCGCAATTGCGTATGAGACCGTTCAATTAAAAGATATGTCGCTTCCGCTGTTAGTTCCTATGAGTGAAGTTGCGGGACGAATGGCGATACAGGAGGGAGCAAAATACCTTGAAGCGCAATCAGGCGGTATTGGCGTGCTGCTCGGCGGCGTTCCGGGAGTGGAACCCGCAACTGTGACTATTTTAGGCGGCGGGATCGTCGGCAGTAACGCGGCTAAAATTGCCGCGGGAATGGGCGCAAATGTGAATATTCTTGATATTAATCTCGACAGGCTGCGGTATCTTGACGATGTTATGCCTGATAACGTAACCACTCTGATGTCGAACCCGAGTAATATCAGAAAATTACTGACCACTACCGATCTGCTTGTTGGCGCTGTTTTGATTCCGGGAGCCAAGGCTCCTAATTTGGTCAGTAGGGAAATGCTGAAATTGATGAAAGAGGGCTCTGTCCTTGTTGATGTTGCGGTTGACCAGGGCGGCTGTATTGAAACTTGCCGTCCCACAACTCATGATAATCCTACGTTCACTGTCGAAGGAGTAGTGCATTATTGCGTTGCGAATATGCCGGGTGCGGTTCCTTACACCTCGACTATTGCTTTAACGAACGCAACTCTTCCTTATATAATGCTTCTTGCTGAAAACGGATATAAAAATACCATCCTCGAACATGAAGATTTGATGGCCGGACTGAATATTCATAAAGGAATAGTCACGCATAAGGGAGTATCAGACGCTTTCGGTATGGCTTATACTCCTGTAATTGAAGTAATATCCGCATAGCAGCCCATTTATGTACCCCACAGTTTTAGTCTACCACAAGGTTGATGACAGGGTAGAATGGGGACTTACGCGAGTAACGCCTCAGACTTTCAGAAATCAAATTCGTATTCTCAAGGAAGACGGTTATCGCTTTCTGACCACATCTGAAATCAGAAACAGTCAGCCGGAAGATAAAGTCGTCGCCATAAATTTTGATGATGCGTATGAATCGGTCTATGAATACGCTTATCCCATTTTAAAAGATGAAGATGTTCCCGCCACGATTTACGTAATCAGCGATTATGTGGGCGAATTGAACAGCTGGGATCTGAACGTAGGAAATCTTCAATTCCCCCATGCAACCTGGGAGCAGCTTAAAGTTTTGCGTGATGCGGGATGGGAAATCGGTTCTCATACCAAATCACATATGGATTTGCGCAGTTTGAACGATGATGACCTAAAGAAAGAGTTGAGGGAGTCAAAGGAGTTGCTTGAATCAAAACTTGAGATAAACGTCAAAAGCCTTTCATTTCCATTCGGCAGAGCCAATAATAGAGAGATTGGAGCGGCAATAGAAGCCGGGTACGAAAATGGTACCATATTTTATCCTATCTTTAATCAATTTAATGCAGAGTATGAAGAGTTTATCATACGAAGGCTTGGAGTATATCTCTGGGATACAAAATTCTTTTTCAGAGCTAAATACGGCGGACAACCGCTGAAAGGCTTTGAAATATTGAAGCAAAATGTGCTGAATACGTTCGCGGGAATCACAATCGCGGCACAAAATTCGTCTAATAAATAAAAAGACTTGTATCAACCTTTCTTTGCTGTTATAATATAAAGTGTTACTTGAATACTAATCTTTTAATAAAGGGATTTTAATTGAGTCAACCACAGATCAAAAAACTCTATTATTCAATCGGGGAAGTCGCTGAATTAACGGCACTTAAGCCATATGTGTTAAGGTATTGGGAGACAGAGTTTCCCGCGCTGAAACCAACAAAAAACCGTGCCGGCAACAGAATTTACAAAGATAAGGACATCAAGGTACTGTTTCACATTAAGTATCTGCTTTATGATCAGAAATACACCATAGAAGGCGCTCGGAATCAACTGAATTCAGCCAATTTTGATGATATGGTTGATGCAAGCAATCCGAACTTGAAATTAAAAAAATCCGAGCCGCCAAAGGGCGAAAGCAGTGATGATAAACTTGTCAACGTTATCTCTGATTTGAGAAAAGGCTTATTGGAATTAAAGGAGATTCTTCAGCCCTGAAATAAAATTTAAATACTTGCGGGCACATCCTAGTGCTTGCAGAATTAAAGCGCCTGACATCAATCCCACCGCAGGCGCTTTTTTTTATTATCTCTCCCCTCGAGGGGAGAGAATTAGTGCGGGTTAGGGCTTGCCTGTCCCGCCAGCGGCGGTGGCCTTGACCGCACACTGAGAATAATGCCTGCCACTTTTTATATTTTTTTATTGAAATCTTCTGTTTCAGTGTTATATTTAGGGGAATTAATCAGAAAGGATAATGGGAATCAGATGGAAGAGGTAGAAGTTCAGAAGATGATAGAAGATTCACTTCCCGAGTCTCATGTGGAAGTTGTGGATACACGGGGCAGCGGAGACCATTTCGAAATATTAGTCGTGTCGGATAAGTTCGAGGGCGTTCCATTACTTGACCGTCACCGGATGATTCACAGCGCCCTTGGCAGCCAACTCGGCGGTCCGATTCACGCAGTAGAGATAAAAGCGTACACAACAGAACAGAGAAACAATCTCTCTTAATCAGAAAGGAGAAGTCATCTTATGTCAGATGCACTACTCGAACAGATAAAATCAGATATCAGCAATAATAAAGTGATGCTGTATATGAAAGGCACACCCGATATGCCCGGATGCGGTTTTTCATTTAAAGCGGTGGAAATACTAAAAACGTTAAACGTAGAATTTGAGTCAGCGGATGTACTTCCCGATCCGAATTTGCGCACGGTTCTTTCGGCTCATTCCAATTGGCCCACAATACCGCAGCTTTTTGTTGACGGTAAGCTCATCGGCGGTTCGGATATTATGATGGATATGTATGAAAGCGGAGAATTGCAGGAAACATTGGGCAGCGCAGGCGCGTACGGCGAAACTCAGCAGGAAACATCGGAAAGCGAATAACAGATGACCGATAAGCTGGAAAAAGCTCTTTTTGGAGCAGGCTGTTTTTGGGGCGTGGAATCCGTGTTCAGTCAGGTGGAGGGAGTAAAGAGCGCCACCTCAGGCTATGCCGGCGGCACTGTTGAGAATCCTACTTATGAGCAGGTTTGCACGGGAACGACAGGGCACGCCGAGGTCGTAGAAGTGGAATTTGATCCGGCGGTTGTTTCCTATGATGAGCTGCTTGACGTTTTCTGGAAGAATCACGACCCTACAACGCTCAATCGGCAGGGTCCTGACGCAGGCACTCAATATCGCTCGGCGATCTATTTTCAATCTCCCGAGCAGGAGAGAGCGGCAGTTGAATCGAAAGAGAAACTCCGGAATAGCGGTAGATTCGTAAAGCCCATAGTCACAGAAATTACAAAAGCATCGAAGTTTTACCGCGCTGAGGAATATCATCAGCGTTACTTCGAGAAGCAGGGGATAGAGTACTGTCCAGTATAGATTTTCGGTAGAAAAGATAAAATAAAAAAGCTCTGATCCCTCAGGGCTTTTTTATATCTCTGTCGGAGCGGCGAGATTTGAACTCGCGACCCCTTGACCCCCAGTCAAGTGCGCTACCGGGCTACGCCACGCTCCGTAGTTCTAATTTAATGATTTTACTGCGAAAATAAAACTGAATTAAAACAGTTGAGATGTCTCCGCTGAGCCGGGTACTGACCAGTGTATCATCTTACCCATCGCGGAATTGTGTGATTATTCAGAAAAACAGGGTTATTCATCTTCATTTAAAACTTTGGATCGTATCAGGAATGGTCTGGCTTCATTCCAGAACAGATTCCAATCTTCGATAAGGTCGTTGTGACCTTTATCATAGGTGATCAGTTTTCCCTGTCGGGATGCCGCCAAAAGTTTTAGGCTGTGCTTATAGGGAATGATCCTGTCCCGGCTACCGTGAACGAACAAGATCGGGTTGTCGTATGATTTTATGAGACTTAGATTATCGAACCGGTCCTTAACGAGAAAACCGGGCAGGTAAAAATCGGCAGCCATCGCACTAATGCTGCTGAACGGCGACATCAATATCATAGCAGCCGAAGGACGAGCGTCCGCAAGAGCGCAGATGACTCCACTACCCACAGACCTGCCGAAAAGCACTATCCGCCCGGCGTCAACTTCCGGTTTACTTATAAGTGTATCGTAGGCAGCAATAAATGCCTCTGTCAGGCTTTCCTCGCCCGGCTCTCCCTCCGAGCGTCCGTAACCGGGATACTCAACAAGTAGCACTGACATTCCCAATTCTCTGATCTCGTTGACGATCGGGAGCCAATAGTCGATCAGTTCAGCGTTGCCGTGCGCTATGATCATTGCGGGAAAGGGAAGCTGCTCGGAGCTGTCCGAAGGCTGAAAGTACCACGCTTCGACCTTTCCCGATTTCGTGTTGAGCCAGATGCGTTCAAGACCCGGCACGCTGTCATAAATGTCCGGCGGTGTTCGTATAATATGGCGGGGATAGATAATCCTCTTCTGCATGAAGAAATAGTAACCCGAATACACAACGTAAAACAGAACTCCGTAAGTTAGAATTCGGAGAGATATTTTTAGAAGGTTTTCCAATTTTAAAACAGTTGTGCAGTCTCCGCTGAGTCGGGTTCTGACCAGAGTATCATCTTACCCATAGTTGAATATTGTATTAGTCCAATGACCAATGCGATCCCCGTAATGATTAGCAATCCGAATTTTTTTATTCTTCGTTTTCCGGGTTGAGCGATTACGTGGGAAGAAACGGAGGGAAGCATAAAGTTGAATCCCAGCAACATAACAGCCGATAGTATAATCCGGGCGTCATTGGGGCTCCATGAATAAAAATAATAAATCAGAAAGAGAAGTATGACATTCAGCGGCACACCGAGAGTCAGAAAACCTGTAGAGTATTTTATTTCCAGCGAATCCAATCCCGTCCACGCTTCTTCAAGGAGCCGGGTAATAGAATAAGAGCCGGTATAGAAAAACAGGAACGTTCCTAAAAAAGAAAACAGCAATAAAAAGACAAAGGAATCGAATCCGGTTATCTGTAAGAGAGTAACATAGTCGCTGTTTCCCACCCAGAATATGAGCGCTGCCGGCAACGTAGTGGTGAGGAAACAGAGCGTTGCTACCATTATAAGAAGAAAGCGGAGCGAGGGTCGGTGGATTCGGCGACTGACAAATTTGAATAGAACTATTCCGGCGAGAAATACCGCGAAATGTCCGCTTAGATGATAGACAGCCTGAGAAAAAACGGACGCTCCCGATGGAATTGTAACACTGCTGGAAGTCAAGCCGAAGCCGTTCCATTGCATCCCGAACGTTGTGCCGATGAGACCGTGCCCAATAACCTCATGGAAAAACCTGATGGCGATGAACGAGATATAAGCGGCGGGAATCATAACCGCCCAAATCAATCCGTGCAGCCTGAGGTTACTTATGACTTTATCTGTCAGACTTTTTTCCATACGATGAGAATATAACAGATTGCCCTCTAAAGGCAACCACCCCTTTATCCCCTCCTTGGAAAGGAGGGGAACTTCAGTCAATGTCCACTTAGCCTCAGTCGGTCAGGAGCTCGGGATGACAGATAGGATGAAATGATTGAAGATTGCGTAATATTTTGAGTTACTAAACGGTCACACCCCTCCCCCTGCGGGGCACTCCCCTCGAGGGGAGAGAATTAGTTCGAGTCAGGATTTATACTGACCGTATAATATGAAGGCAACCACCCCTTTATCCCCTCCTTGGAAAGGAGGGGGGTTGAGGTATCGGGACGAGTCCTGACTATCACTTAAAAGCACAATTCTCTTGCGGGTTTAGACTGTCATTTCTAAGTTCAATGTTAAAATAATACCACTTTCTATTTGGCAAGAGGAGAACAAAATGAAGTATTTACAAGTATTCATAACATTATGCATGACTATGCTCATATTTGCAGGATGCGCGAAGACACCAAAAGAGGAATATGTCTCAATCGCATCAGCGCCTATGGGCATTACTCTTTCAGATGCCTTGGATATGATATCTGAAGATGATATCAGAACGCATATTAAAACACTATCAGCTGACGTGATGGAGGGAAGAGCGCCCGGAAGCAAAGGCGGAGAAATGGCAGCGGAATATATCGCATCACAGTTTGAAAAAATAGGTCTTGAACAGGTTATGGAAGGAACGTATTTCCAGACATTTCCAATGGTAGGTTTCGAGTTACGCGGGGACAAGAAGTTTGAATTCACAAAAAACGGTAAAACTCTGAAATTGGATTTTGGTAGTGAATTCGTTATGGAAACTGCATTGCAGGTTGAAACAGTTTCGCTGAACGAGGAACTGATTTACTTGGGCTACGGAGTGCAGGCGCCCGAACTTGACTGGGATGATTATAAAGGCGTTGATGTGAAAGGGAAAGTACTGTTGATGCTGGTGAACGATCCGCCGTCTGACGATCCGAATCACTTCGGCGGGAATGCGCTGACCTATTACGGCAGATGGACGTATAAGTTTGAAAAAGCCGCTGAGATGGGGGCAAAGGGAGTAATACTTATTCATACTACACCGTCAGCCACATACGGCTGGCAGGTGATAGAGAGCGGGTTTACAGGAAAGCAATACGCTCTCGGATTGAACGAAAACTCGCCGCCCCAATTGGCAATGCGGTCATGGATTTCCGAACCGGCTGCGGATAAACTCCTTGCGTTTTCAGGTCATACATTGAGCGACCTACAGGCAGCGGCAGCTCGCAGAGATTTTCAGCCTGTCCATCTCGGCGTAAAGGTCAAAGCCGTATTGGATACAGAGATAAGTTCGGTGGAAACCAGTAATGTGATTGGTATAATTAGAGGTTCCGATCCCGTTCTTTCAAATGAAATGGTCATCTGGTCGGGTCATTACGATCATCTCGGAATAGCCGCTCCCAACAGCGAAGGAGATAATATTTATAACGGCGCATGGGATAACGCTTCGGGAGTCTCCACCATTCTGGCTATCGCGAAAGTTGCTGTGGAATTGAAGCCGCTGCTGAAACGTTCGATTCTCGTTATGGCGCTGACAGCAGAGGAATCAGGATTGTTAGGCTCAAAATATTATTCCGAAAATCCGCTGTTTCACCTCGCCACCGCAAAAGCGCTTTTCAACATAGACGCCGTAAATATATGGGGCGAAACGAGAGATATGAATCCGCTCGGCTTCAAACGTTCAACGATGGAAGCGATGTTGCAGCCAATAGCCGACGAACAAAATCTCGTACTCGTTCCCGACCAATCGCCCGAAAAAGGAATATTCTTCCGCTCCGATCATTTCCCCTTTTCCAAGGCGGGAGTTCCGGCGGTCTCCATTGATTCGGGGAACGATTATGTGGGACGTGATGTGGAATGGAGGGAGGCGACTGTTGACGGCTGGATAAATGCTAATTATCACCAACCGTCTGACGAATATTCTGAAGATTGGGATATGGCGGGAGTTATGCAAATAGCGAAGTTTGTTCTTTCCGCTACCTATGATATAGCGAATTCGGCTGTTACTCCCGAGTGGAATGAAGGACAGGAATTCAAGGCGGTTCGGGATAAATCACTTCAGGACTATCAACAATAGTACGTCAGAGGAAACCTGTTGAATCTTTTTGCGGTCATTCCGGCTTATAATGCTGACAACACGATTGCCCGGGTCATTCACGGGTGCGTCGCTCAGCTGCCGAGTGAAAATGTCATTGTGGTGGATGACGGTTCCTCAGACAGAACACGGCGGTTAGTTGAACAATCGGGAGCAACAATAATCGTTCATAAGAAGAACATAGGAAAGGGAGCCGGTCTGCGGAGCGGGTTCACCGCTGCGCTGAAAAATGGCTGCGACGGCGTGATAACATTGGATGCCGATCTTCAGCACGATCCGGCAAGTATTCCGCAATTCATCGAAGCCGCAGAAGCCAATCCCGATTGGGGAATAATTATTGGAACTCGATGGCGTTCCGGCAGTGAAATGCCGTGGGACAGGAGACTATCAAATAAACTGACTTCATTTATGCTGTCGCTGCGGGCAGGACAGAAAATATCGGACAGTCAGAGCGGGTATCGTTTCATCCGCCGAAACGTTATGGAAAATGTAATCACCAAAGAAGACGGTTTTATGGCTGAATCAGAAATCCTGATAAGAGCGGCGATTGGTGGATATAAGATCGGGTCGGTGGAGATACCCACAATTTATTCAGATGAGGGCAGCCACATAAATAAGTTCAGCGATACGTTTAAATTTATTTCTCTATATGTGAGAAGCATTTTCTGGTGAAAATGAAAAAACTAAATATCAATTCGCTTTTCAGCTGGGTACGACGGTTATACGATTGGGTGCTGCATTGGGCGGATTCTCCTTACGGCGTTCCCGCACTAATCGTACTCTCTTTTGCAGAAGCATCGTTTTTCCCCATACCTCCTGATTTGCTATTGATAGCATTAGCTGTCAGCCTTCCTAAGAAGGCATTCAAATACGCTTTTTATTGTACGGTGGCATCAGTAAGCGGAGCGTTTCTGGGTTATGCTATCGGATTATATTTTTATGATATCGCGGGAAAGGGGATCATAGAATTTTACGGGATCGCCGATCAGTTCGATTTCGTTGCGCAAAAGTATAATGAAAATGCGTTCAGCGCTATAGCCATTGCCGGATTCACGCCGATACCCTTTAAGGTATTTACTATTGCGGCGGGAGTTTTTAAAGTCAGTATCGCAGACCTATTCACCGCATCATTGCTATCGCGGGGAGCCAGGTTTTTTCTGGTAGCGGGACTCATTTACCGATTCGGTCCCATCATAAAAATTCAAATAGACAAATACTTCAATAAATTGGCGTTGTTGATGGTAGTTCTGATGATAGTCGGTTCTGTCGTTCTAAGATATATTATTTAACATTATTAAGCTTGATGCGGAATGGCAATCCTTTTAACTTCTCTTACCTGAAATCGGGGTGTGGCGCAGCCCGGCAGCGCGCTTGCTTCGGGAGCAAGAGGTCGCGAGTTCAAATCTCGCCACCCCGACTGATTTATTCTCATCACAGGAACTTTATCCCGCATAATTAGGTTAAAAACAAGTGATATTAGTAAAGAGGAATCATAAAAATAATTGTTGCATTTTATTACATAATGGTTAATCTATAAACTTGCTTAAGCTGTGAAGCTTACAATAAGCAATTAACTCAAAATCGGGGCGAATTAAGTATGAAGATCTTTGTCGG
>JACZTG010000026.1 GCA_022573815.1 Candidatus Neomarinimicrobiota bacterium | reverse complement strand
AAAGATTACAGGTTGATAATTCCCGGAGTTAATTTACGTGGAGAAGAGGGGGAGTCACGGATACTTAATTTCGAGATAAAGTTTGATCAGATTATCACAATCGATAAATAATAAAATTTCTAATATTTCACAAGCCCCTTGAAGATTCCGGGATTTTCAAGGGGCATTTTCGCATTTTATTTAAATTAATTATTTTAAGTAATATTTATAGAATGGTTCTATTTTAGTTTTATATTATGTTCCCGCATACTTATAATATGCGGAAATCTTTATTTTTTTATTAATTGACTGTTGAAGTTCCAATTCAGGTCATTGAATATATCAACAGATCGAAAGTTACTAATTTACTAATAAATAAGGAGCCGGGAATGAAAAAAATTCTATTTATAATACCATTTTTTATCATGCTGATAATGGCATGTTCTGCATCTCAAAAACATACAGAAATGGCAGATGACAGTGCCATGATGGAAATGCCGGATCCCGTTGAGCGAGGTAGATATCTCACCACCATTATGCGTTGTCATAACTGTCACACTCCAAAAGTTTTTGGTGAACATGGAGTGCCGATGTTGGATTCCACCAGTTTCTTGTCAGGTCACCCAGCGGGAATGCCGTATCCTGAATGGACACCGGCGGACATGGAACAACGTCATGCAATAGTTTTGGGTGGCGCCATGTTGACTGCGTGGGCTGGCCCGTGGGGAGTCAGTTTTACGTCAAATCTTACTCCCGATGATTCTACCGGTCTAGGAGAATGGACGGAAGAAGCATTCATTCAGGCGCTTAGAACCGGTAAACATCAAGGACAACCGAACGGGCGAATGATATTATCTCCCATGCCCTGGGAAATTATTAGATTGGCTACTGACGATGATTTGAAAGCTATCTGGGCGTATTTGCAATCGCTTCCAGCGGTTAGCAACGGCGTTCCGTTGCCAATACCTCCACCTGATATGCCCCCTATGGAAAAGTAAGCGTACTTAAGAAATAAATTGCTTTCGCTTTTATTAATAAGCATAATGATCTCGGCTGGAGTGGAGAAAGACACTTCAGCCGAATCAGTTCTGAACCCAATCGAAACGGGAACTATAAGCGGTAAAATCAGCTATCTCGGCGAAGCTCCCAAACCACAAAAGCTAATGGTAATAAAGGATGTTAAAATTTGCGCAAAAGTGGATCATTTCGATGATCGGCTTATAGTTGGCGAAGAAAACGGTATAAAGAATGTAGTCGTATGGCTTGAGGGGGTTGAAGGAGGCAAACCGATTGATTCGTTAGGAGCAGAGTTTATTCTTGACCAGAAGGTATGCGCCTATAATCCTCACGTTCTCATAGTCCCCGTTAGCATGCCTGTTAAAATATTGAATAACGATAAAATCCTTCATAATATTCATACCTATGGAGTCAAAAATAAGCCTGTCAATTTAGCGCAGCCGCGTTTTAAAAAAACGATAAAGATGACCTTCACAGAGCCTGAAAAAGTTCAGGTTCGATGCGATGTACACGGCTGGATGAGCGCATGGATTATAGTAGTGGAGCATGCCTATTACACCGTCACTGATGAAAAGGGAGAATATATATTGGATGGTATTCCGCCGGACACTTACACGCTGAATTTTTGGCAGGAGAGTCTCGGAGAAAAAAGCTCAGAAGTGACTATAGGAGAAGAAAAGAACGTTCAGTTAGATTATGCCTTTGAACCGGCTAAGCCTACAAAAAAATTAAAATTTAAGTGATTCTACACTGATATAAGTAGTGAAACAGGAATTATTTATTTACGCCTCGAATAACAGAAATAATCCTCTTTAAGCAGTAATGTATTCATTTTCAGAGAATAACTATTTTCTTGACTTGCAATGGTAACAAATTAAATTGATACGTGATAAAGCGCATTATTGCAACTCTCATTGCAATATGCACTCCGAGTAGGCGCTTAAACTATCTCAAGGGTGTTAAAATGAGTAATAAATATGGCAGTGTTCTTTTTAAGGCGATATTACCAATAGTACTAAATATTATAATATTTAGCTCTACGCTATTAGCAACGAATCCGCCTCATCCGAATTTGCTCAAGAAAATTAGAGCAGGAGAAATAAAAAAAACGTATTTCCTTGCAAACAAAGAAAGCTTAATGGAACGGGGTATTAGTATGCCCTGGCGAGCGCCCGGAAATACTCGCTCCCAATTCGGGCTGGCGCTTGTGCCAACAGGTTCAACAAATGCACTGGCAATAGTAGTAGATTTTTCAGATAATACTTATCAGGTGGCATCAACATATTTTGATTCTCTCTTATTCGCAAGCGGCGTAGTCTCATTGAGGGATTATTTCAATGATGTAAGCTATGGGAATCTTGATATTGTTACGGTTAATCTTCCCAGTGCGCTTGGATGGCAGAGAGCTGACTCGGCATACTCGTATTATGTGGATGGTCAAAACGGATTTGGATCTTGGCCAAAAAATGCGCAAAAACTTGTTGAAGAGATTGTCCAAGTTGTTGATGCATCAGTGGATTTTTCTTTGTATGATAATGATTCTGACGGTTATGTCGATGCTTTATTCATAATCCATGCCGGTCCCGGGGCGGAGTTTACGAATAGCAATGATGATATATGGTCACACGCGTGGGTAACAAGCATACCCCAATCTCTTGATGGCGTGTTAGTATGGCGATACTCTATGGAGCCGGAATATTGGGATACTCCCGGGGATATGACCATCGGAGTTTATGCACACGAACTGGGTCACGCGTTATTCGGACTGCCTGACCTATATGATACTGATAATAGTTCAGGTGGGCTTGGCAGATGGAGCCTGATGGCTGGCGGTAGTTGGAATGGAGTTTTAGGCGGTACGCCGGCATTTCCTGACGCATGGAGCCATATTGAAATGGGTTATGTGACAACAACAGATATAGCGGTGAACGATAGTGATGTTGTTATAGCAAACGTTGAAGACAGTGCACTGGTATTTAGACTCTGGACCGACGGAGTAGGTGGGAATGAATATTTTCTTGTAGAAAACAGACAGCCGGTAAGCTATGACGCGGCTCTTCCGGGTGATGGATTATTAATTTACCATGTAGATGATGCGGTTGCAACAGTATCAAATAATGATGAATGGTATCCCGGGTTTACTTCTTCAGGACATTATCGAGTGGCATTGGAGCAGGCTGATGGGCTTTGGGAATTAGAAATTCCAGTTGGTAATTTTGGAGACAATGGAGACCCATATCCCGGAGTTACAGGAAACATCTCGTTTGATTTTTTCAGCACACCCAATAGCGATGATTATTCATCCGATATTTCAAAAGTAGCTGTTACAAATATATCGGCTTCCGGGAATTTAATGACAGCTGATTTCTCTGTATCATTTGATGATTTTGTTCCTATTGACCCACCGGTTATAACCTCCATTGATGATGTTCCGAATGACCAAGGTGGTTGGGTAACAGTGTCGTGGAATGCGTCTCTTGACGATAACTCCTTAAGCTCGACTCCGGTGGTTAGTTATAGTATCTGGCTGAGAAATGATGTACCGGCAAGCAGCTCATTCAATAAAAACGAAGTTTTAATAAAAGCAATGGATGAGACCTCAAACATTATTACATCTCCGATAATTCAAAAGAATGTAGCGCATTCCATGAAATTAGGAGGCAATACCAATGACCATGAGGAGTGGATCGGAATAGGATCAATTGACGCTATCCAAGATTCGCAGTATAAGTTCCTGATTCATACTTTAGAAGATTCTAACAGTACCGGGATAAATTATTCAGTAATCAGAGTATCAGCACATCCGGTAAATCCGCTTAACCATGCATTTTCTCAGTCTGACAGTAGCTATTCAGTGGATAATTTGAAGCCGTCGGCGCCAGCTGCGGTTGCGGCAGGAATGGGAGCGGAGGGGTTAGTTCTAAATTGGAGTCCAATCGCGGATGAAGATTTTGACTTCTACGCAATTTATAGAAATGAGGTAAGCGGATTCGATCCGTCTTTACAAGATTATTTCGCTACTACGACGGATTCATTCTATGTGGATTCGGATATATTTGAGGGAACAGCATACTATTACAGGTTAACATCATTTGATTTTAACGGTAATGAAAGCGATTTCACTTCTGAAATTTCATCAGGCATAGTTGGTATTGACGGTGAGCGATTCGGAATTCCAACTGAATATGCTCTTGCGCAAAATTATCCTAATCCGTTCAATCCGGTTACGAGCATCAATTATTCGCTTCCAAATCCCGGAAAAGTTTCGTTGGTGATCTATGATCTTAACGGGCAGGTGGTGATGCGTTGGGATGATGAAACCGTTCAGGCAGGATATTTCCAGAAGAGCTGGAATGGTACGAACATTACCGGGAATAAAGTTTCCAGCGGAGTCTATCTGTATAGGTTAATTGCCGGTGACTTTGTCCGGTCGCGGAAAATGTTATTGTTGAAATAATAAATAGTGAATAAAGAATCAAAATCAAGGAAGCCGAGGTGGAGTAATTTTTTAATACCGCGGCTTCGTTATATTTATTGATTAAGTTGTAAGCAGATTATTTATTCTTAAAAGATGAACGTGAATATCTAAGTTAAACGATTAAAAGAGGAGATACACTATGTCAGGCAGCGTCTATAAAGTTATTGAATTGATTGGAACGAGCAGTAAATCGTGGGAAGAGGCAGCTACAAACGCTGTTGAGCGAGCGGGGAAAAGTCTTAAGAACTTGAGAGTGGCTGAAATAAAAGATCTTGATCTGAGAGTTGAGGACGGCAAAGTAACGGCTTACCGCGCTAAAGTAAGCTTATCATTCAAATATAAAGATTGATTTTATAAAAGTTTACGCAGAATTACAGAAACGCCCCTCAAAACTCCCCGGGTTATAGAGGGATAATCTTCCATCAGGTCGAAAAGATCTGCGTAATTAATACGAAGAAGATTTGTTTCCTCTGTAGCGGTTGCTGACGTTGCTCTAAGTTTTTCTTCAACGAGGCCAACGAGGCCAAAACTTTCATTTGGATGAGCAATGAATATTTCTCTATCTTGCCGTGAAATTTTTACCTTGCCCGAAACTACAAGATAAAGATATACGGAAGTATCTCCCTCCCGAAATATATTTTCATTTCCCGGGAGCGTAATCGAATCTGACACTGATGCTACCTGTAAAAGTGCATCGGGATTGGTGTCGGAAAACATATCTACCCCCTTTAAAAAAAGGATTTTCTCTATAGCGGTAGAAAATTTTTTCTGATTATTTGAATTATTTTCTTTGATTATGCCATCTTTAGCAGTTCGAGTGAATATTCAGCGGTTTCCCTGACTAAAGGGTTATCCGATTTTAATCCGTTTTCTGTAATTGATCTTAGGTCGTTTAATTTTCTTGAGCCAATTGTATAGAGAACAGCCATCTTCAGCCATGTATCCGGCTGAGAATATAAATCTCGAACATCTTCGGTAAAAGGCTTGCGTATAATGTTAAAATATTTTTTCCCGTTCTCTATCTTTTGCGAATCGGAAATATTATCAATAAGGTCTAATATAATTTCTTTCAATTCTATATCAAGAATATTGTCCAATAATTCATAAGCATTGGCTTTCATTGTTTTATCACCTTGCACAATTGCATAATACGCACGATAAATGTCAGAAGAATCATTTGATAAACCAAGTAGTCGGAATATGCGTTCAAAAGAGAAATTTAAGCGAGTGCGAAGAGTATGAAATAATAAATCAGTCTTAATATCTTTTTGTTCTTTCTTTTCGTGGTCGGAAATAATTCTGAGTAGTATGTAATAATAATGAATTTCACCTAATATAGCTTGGTGCAAAACATTCGAATCAATATTTAGGTAATCAAACCTGTTATGCAGTTTGTTCAAACTTTTGATTACGTTATATCTCAGCAGAGGAGAATCATGCTTTAGATTATTTAGAAGCACATCAACTGCTCTCTTATTCGGAATTCTGCCTAAGACACGTGCTACTGAACCACGCAACTCAATATCCTCAAAATCATTTTGAAGTTTTTCAGCAAGCATTTCGATAACATCAGTACCATACTTAACAAGTACTAACCTTGCCGAAGCTAGTGTCTTTTTATCGGTGAGATTTTCGATTAAATTCGGAATAAGGTTTTGATTTAATATCTTCCCCGATGCTTCAATAGCTGCCTTTCTCACGACCACTTCATCGTCCAAAAGAAGATCAATAAGATTATCATGTATAGGCGATGGAGTCTTAATGACCGCGAAAGAACGTGCGAGTTCCGTTCGAATAAGAATTTTATCCGTTCCTGTTTCGGATAAAAGAGAATCAATGAACTTTTGAACTTTATATAAATCTTCTTTTGCGGCATGATTTGCCATACAAACTACGGCAGCACATTTAATACGTATGTCCGAACTATCAAGAAAAGCTTGCAGAACAGCTTCCTCGTCGCCATCAGAAAACATACATACATAAAGAATAGCATCTGATACAACACCGTAATTTTCGGCTTTGATGAGTTTTTCCACTTCAGGAAGCAGTGTAGAATCCCCAATCTGTGTTAAAAGATTAATTGTTCGATGTTGAATATCAGAATTGGAATTCGATAACAACGGTTTTAGTTTTGGTACCATAGATTTATCTGATGATGATTCGAGCATCTTTAGCGCATATAACACAGTTTCTTCATCTGGACTGCTTAGCGATTCCGAAATTGCCTTGCAGGTCAATGCGTCAACAGTGTGAAGAGCAGCATTCTCAGCCGCAACATTTTTATTTCTAAGAAGGTTGCGAATTGAATCAATATATTTTTTCTTAATTTTTAATGTGGCAACAATCCAAAATAGGATAATAATCAGTGACATAACCGCAAAATGTCTGATACTTAAATCGAAGAACTTGGTACCCACAATTATCAAAAGACCCGCGATTCCTCTGGTGAATCGTTGTGTAAACATATCTAAAAAGGGTTTTACTTTCAACTTTACCTGCATCGGAATAGGCATATAGACTATTTCCCGAACAGAGTTATCCAGCGAGAATTTTATACTGCCGCTCGAAAGCTTAATAAATATTGCAGACAACAGAACGGGTTGAAACAGTAACGAAGCAGACCCGAGTAATAGAATAATTGGTAATATCATGAGCGATATGCCAATCCCGAATTTTCTTAGAATGAAACTTGTTAGAAAAAGTTGAATGATAAGCGATACCATATTCATAGAGGCAAAAAATGAACCAAAAAACTCTGTCCTGCTATCGGTGGAACTGTAAGAATTTTCGATAATCGTATTAAATTCATAATCCACCAAACTTGAAACAACCATACCAAGGCTAACTATTATACCAATTAGTTGTAAATGACGAGATTCCAAGATAGACTGATATACCGTTTTTTTATTATCTACTTCGAATAAATCAGCCGCTGATATTATACGTTCATCAGAGTATTCGCCGGAGAATTTAATGTGTACGATGGAAGCTATGGTCGCCACTATTCCAAGAACAGCCGCGGACACAAGTATTAAATTATCGGTACCTATGGTGGTTGCCAATCCCTTAGTGATTGCACCACCCGCGATTCCGCCGAGAATTCCACCACTTCCGATAATTCCAAAAAGTCGTTTCGCCTGTGATGAGGAATAAATTATGTTGGCAGCTATCCAGAATTGGGAAATAAGCAGTACCGAATAAATACTGACCCAAATATAAAAAACGGCGGAAAACCAAACGAAATCCTGTTTGTATGCCCACCAGAAAAACAGCAGGTTAAAAACAAAAAATATGATTGTACCCGGCACTAAAATATTTCGTGAGACCAATTGAGAAAGTTTGCTGTAGATAAGAATTATAAATCCAATAACAACTGCCGTACCTATATAAACCCATGGCAAATTATGTGCGCCAAGCTGTTCTAAAAAAAGGGAATTTCTGACAGGTTTAAGGATATAATATGAGGCTATGATCATGAAGAAATAAAGAAACATCAGAAACACACTTCCCCATTCACCTTTTCGAATATCCAAAATCTTTCTAAATAGTCTAAATACAGCGTTCATCTTCAGATTCCAATCGATTTCAAGTTAATTCAGATAGTATAATCTAAAAAATTAACATTTCTAATAGTAAAGGATGTGAGAAAAGCTACAAATCAAAGAATAACTCTGCCTAACTGATAAATTGATTAGGCAGAGTTTAAAGAAATATTCTTTTTTACTTACCCTTAGGTTTAATCACAAAATCAAGTTCAGCTATAGCGTCTGACGCGATCTCAACCGTTTTTTCCATATTCCCCAGAGCTTCGTGCCATGCTTTGACGGTGTATGTTCCCGGCGGGATACCATCGATGCTGAATCTTCCATCTACATCGGTAACCGAGTAATACGGCTGATCCTTCAAAACTACAACATATGCTTCCATCCAATTGTGCACATCACATTTGAATTTAACAACACCGGGTTCAGTGAGTTTTTTTGAAAGACGTTTTTTAAATTTCGGTTGAGCAATATTAAAAAGAGTTTTTTTCCCTAAGTAGGAATGAATGTTGTGCAAAATCCCGTCTTTGTTTATCACCGTAAGTTTTATGCCGTCTGCCCCTAATTCCGCCACCTGAAAATGTGGAGAATATGAACAGCCTGCCTGTTCAACAGATATTGCTTCGACAGGGGATGGTTTTTTCCCGCCCTTGACTCCTTCAATAGTTACAAGGACGTTTTTCAAGCCCTTATTTTCTCTGTTTACGATAAACTGTTTAGATTTCTTTATATTACCACAAATTTCGTTATCTTTTGAAACACGGATCCGCTTGGTTTTTGGATAATTATCATCAAATTTTATTATCCCCGAAACAGAACCTGATGCGAGGGCGGCGCTATTGCTATTTTCAACAATCTTTATTTCGCCGGCATTAAGGCTTCCATGAAATCCTATAAATAGAAAAACAGGAATTATGATAACAAAGATCGCGACAAACATATTTCTTAACATTAATTTCTCCTAAGGAGGGTTATTCAAAACCCCATTTCGAGCTTTCGGGTACAATACTATCGAGATATGAAAGCAAATCGGCTATTTCTAATTCGTTCAAAGCGTCTTCCCACGGCGGACAACTGAATGGTGGAGTTTCACCATTCGGCTCAATTTTAAGAGGAGTTGAACCTTCGAGGATGATTGCAATAAGATCCTCTTCTTCAAAATCAAAATAAGACGTGTTTATGGCAGGGACAAATCCATCAGGCTGAGCGTTGGGATTTTCCACCCCTTCGTCCAGGGCGGGACCATGACAGCTCCAGCAGGCTAACCGATCGGCCACAAGTCTGCCTCTTTCGCGTGGACGCGCATCAAGGAAGAATGCGGTAATGGATTCCCAATCTCTCGCAGCTTCATTCTCGCTCCCCTTAAGGGATGCCAAATAATGAGTCAATGCATCAATCTCGCCATCCGATAGCTTGAAATTGGGCATAAAAGTATCCGGTTTATACGCGGGAGGGTCCTTCAGCCATACGCTTACCCAATCACTTGTCTTACGCACTCCAATCCATGTGAGGTTTGGTCCTGTGAAGCGACCGGTTTTTCCAAGCCGATGACACGCCAAACAATCGTATGCCTTAAAGAGTTCTCCACCTGCTTTCTGAATGTCTGAATGATCGTTTAAAATCTGCTCGCTGTCAATGTCACGTTTCATATATTTAAAATATCCAACTATGGTTTCTATTTCATCATCAGAAAATTCAAAGTTAGGCATTTTTGTGCCCGGTTTCACTTTATTCGGGTCTTTCAGCCATTTACGCAACCATTCGGGAGAGCGGCGGTTGGATACCTGATTTAGAATCGGCCCGACTGTACCTCCGGAGGTTCCGATTGTATGGCAAATAAAACAATTTTTTTCCTGCACTATGTCGCTGTTCAGAAATCGTTTTGCCGCAGCTAGATGTTTTTCATCAGATTTGCCTGCTGCGAAAATAGCAGTAAAAGGTATAATTATAGTCACTACAAATAGCAGAAAACTACAAAATGATGACCTTGAAAAACTCTTACCCATTAAATATTCCCCTATTAACAATTACACTCCACAATTGTGGAGTGTAATTGACGTGATTAAAACGGTAGAAATTATCTCTTAAAATTAAAGAGCTACTTGCCCATATTTCCGCCAACCTGAACTTCATCACCATTGCTGAGGGATGAAACATAGGCAGCTAAATTGAATGATTCCGGGCTGTCCAGAGGAAGCCTCTTGCCACTCATGAACATTCTAATACAATTGTTATTCATGGTGGCTAACGTGATAACCTCATTGTTAGGAACCTTGAATTTAGGAAATCTGGCTGATGCGCCTACAAGGTTTGCGATAGGTATCTTAAATGGACCATGTCCCATCTTTTTCTTAATTTCTGCTTCTCCGCCGGTAGTGCTGCCGCTGGGGTGGCAGGAATTACACGAGAGTCCATTTGTGCCAAGTCCGGTATCGTTAAAGAGTTTATTACCGTCATTGAGAGCAGCTTTTTGAACCTTCATAGCATTCATTTTTGCGGCTTTCATATCTCCCATAGCCTTATCAATATTCGCCAGCGCCAACTCCATATTCCCGGAGTGGCGTGGTCCATACTCTTCAGCTTTGTAGCGAGCTGTGGTACCGGTGCATCCAAATGCAAATAAAATCAATACGAGAGCTCCGCTAAATAACCTGAACGAAATTGTATTCATTATCATTATATAACCTCCATAAATTTTTCTTATTGGCTCATCATTCCGCCGACATGCACTTCCTCACCATTACTGAGGGACGCTACGTGGGCTTCTAATGACCATGCTTCAGGTGTGTTGAGCTCCAATCCCTTACCACTCATGAACATCCTAATACAATTATTGTTCATCTGTTGAAGCGTAATGACTGCATTATTTGGAATCTTATATTTCGGAAATGTACTGGCTGCGCCAACTAAAGATGGTACCGGTATCTGATATTCACGCATCGGAATCTGTGCTTCTCCGCCTGTGGTGCCGCCGCCCGGATGACAAGAATTACAAGAAAGTCCGTTCGTGCCGCCACCGGTGGAAGGATCACTGAACAAAGCCGATCCTTGTTTTAACGCCGCCGATGTTTTTGATGCCATATGGCTCATCTTTTCAGAAGAACTCATAGCCATGACCATGTCCATATTTTCCATCGCTTTCATTTTGTCTTCCATACCCATCATTTTTGCCATCATACTACAGGATGAGAAGAGAAAAGACGAAATTAGAAAGACGCCTAAGATAGTACCTTTATTTTTCATAGAACCTCCAGCATTGTATTAACTTTGGTTATTCGGAAAAAAATCATATCCAGCGTATATAGTTATATATTATAAATATAATAATGATATGAAATTCAATAATACTGCGCAAATTAACTGTAAGACATATTACAATATCCGAAATTGCTTGACAAATTATAAGATGAATGTGATTTTGTTATATAAGAATTATGCTTCAATTAAAAAACATCTCAAAAAATTACGGAAAGATTCGAGCTCTTTCTCCCGTTAACCTCACTATATCAACAGGAGAGACCAAGGTGTTAGTGGGGCCCAGCGGTTGTGGAAAATCAACGCTCATCCGTTTAATCATCGGGGTTGTGAAAAAAGATTCAGGTGAAGTCTATTTCGACGGCGAACTTATCCAAGACGATAATTTGCTGGAAATTCGCAGGAAGATAGGCTATGTGATACAGGATGGCGGATTATTTCCACACCTGACCGTTAGACAAAATGTGACCTTACTGTCGGAATACATGGGGTGGGAAGAAAAACGAATTGAGGATCGATTGCATCAATTAGCGGAATTAACGCATTTTCCCGTAGAGGCGCTTCAACGGTTTCCGCTTCAGCTTTCCGGTGGGCAAAAACAGAGGGTAAGTCTTATGCGCGCGTTGATGCTCGACCCGGGCGTACTTCTCTTGGACGAACCTCTCGGGGCGCTTGATCCGATGATAAGAGCGGATCTACAATTCGAGTTAAAAGAAATATTTCTATCGCTTGGTAAAGCGGTTGTGTTGGTAACGCATGATATAAACGAAGCCGGTTTTTTTGCGGACGAAGTGGTTCTGATGAGAGACGGCAAAATAGTGCAGCAGGCAACGATTGAAGAGATGATAAACAATCCTTCGGAAGAGTTTGTAAGTCGCTTCATAAATGCGCAGCGGTTTCGAGACTGATATGAAAATAAAAATCACAGACAATGTAACTGGACTGCTCTGCACGGCTATTCTATTACTTAATCCGTTTTCAACTGAAACATCTTATGCTCAAAACAATGAAAACTCTTTATCAGTAGGATCGAAAAAATTTACCGAATCTGTCATACTTGGCGAAATAGCTTCTCATCTTCTGCGAAGCTCAGGGTTCACTGCGCATCATCGAGATCAACTGGGAGGCACCCGAATTCTTTTCAATGCGCTCCTCAACGGTGAGATAGACATCTATCCGGAATATACGGGAACAATTATGCAGGAGATTTTGGCAGAGGAAAATTTATCTGAGGACAGCGACATTCGGGAGCATCTTGCGAGCCGGGGTATACTTATGAGTGAACCGCTTGGATTCAATAATACGTATGTAATCGGGATGAAGAGTTCTGTTGCGGAGAGTTTGAATATTGAGACAATTTCGGATTTACGGAAACATCCTCAATTAAAATTCGGCTTTAGTAATGAATTTATGGACAGGGGAGATGGTTGGCCAAGTTTACGCAATCGGTACGGTCTACCGCAAGAAAATGTTCGGGGTGTGGATCACGATATTGGTTACAGGGCGTTAGAAAACGGTTCCATTGATGTAATAGATCTTTATGCTACCGATGCGGAAATTGATTATTATAAATTGAAATCCCTGAAAGACGATCTTATCCATTTTCCTGAGTATTACTCTGTATTTCTATATAGAGAGGAATTGCTTGAAAGAGCGCCGGAGGCGATCAACGCACTCCTCCGGCTTGAGGGAGCTATCACGGAAGCAGAAATGGTTTTCCTGAATGCGAGTGTGAAAATTGACGGTGTGTCTGAAGGCCAAGCGGCTGCAACTTTTTTGTATGAGAAATTCGGAATTCAAACGAATTTCAAAGAAGTAACAATATTAGATAGAGTGATTAAGAACAGTTACGAACATCTGTATCTGGTTTTGATTTCGCTGACCGGGGCGATAATTATCGCTATTCCACTTGGAATATTAGCCTATAAAAAGGAGAAAATCGGACAGATTGTATTGGGAGTAGTCAGCGTTATACAGACAATTCCCTCATTGGCATTGATAGTTTTTATGATACCGTTGTTAGGTATCGGCGCGAAACCGGCTATTGCCGCACTCTTTTTATACAGCCTTCTTCCGATAGTGCGAAACACATATTCGGGATTGAAAGATGTGCCGCTTCCGCTACGAGAATCCGCGGAAGCCCTTGGACTTCCGGCAGGAATTCGAATGAAGAAAATAGAACTGCCTCTTGCGTCCCGTTCAATATTAGCCGGAATAAAAACATCGGCTGTAATAAACGTAGGAACCGCCACGCTTGGAGCCATTATTGGAGCGGGAGGATTCGGTCAACCTATCTTGACGGGGATACGGCTCGATAATACCGGATTGATTCTGCAAGGCGCTATCCCGGCGGCGCTCTTAGCGTTTGCTGTTCAATGGCTATTCGAGTTGGTGGAACCCATTTTTGTTTCGGAAGGGCTCCGCCTTAAAGATTAATCGGGTCTTAAGTCTTAGATGAACTCAAAGGGCGAGATTACATCTTTGCCCTGTTTTGATATTGCATCCGACAATCGTTCCTTTTGAGCGATAATTTCATCAACAAATATTTTTGGTAAATCAGACTCTTCATTATAGACGGCTTCAATTCTGTCCATCCGGTCTAAAAGTTTCTTGATGCGAATCGAGAATAATTTCTCATAGAGATTTTCGGAAAGTTCTTTTTGAAAGATGTTAGAAAATAAATTTTTTAAATCATCATAAATGGGAATAAATCCAATGGGTGTTTTTAAAACATCGAATTCGTGGTGTATTCTACCTTCCATCCACATTAGCCAGACTTTTTTATCTATTTTTTCGTTGAGGAATTCTCCATTTTCCTTAAGAAAATAGTTGGTGGAAAAAATGAGAGGAGTATCGCTTAATGATTCGCCGAATTTTAAATGATTTTCGATATAGGTTCCCAGAGGTACAACGAGGAAATCCAAGTTGGCCATTGGATTGTGTTTAACTTCTCCTTCTGCCCCCAATGTTGCGGCGGTAGTTTCAGATTCGAGAATTGCTCCCATAAATACACCATGTTGCCAATCAAAAGATTGAATTACGGGAGGATTGGTGTCTGAATCTCGACCGCCATATATAATGCCTGACAGGGGAACACCGTTCGGATCGTGAAGTTTAGGGTCGCAATTCGAAAGCTCAGAAATACGGATTGTGTATCTTGCATTCTTATGAGCAAACGGTAACGAGTTCCCATTTTCATCGCGGTCGCTTTTCTCCCACTTTCCCGCAAAATTGAAACCACGGTCAGGTATGTCTTCTCCCATTCCCAGCCAGTAAGGATTTTTATCGTGAACAAGAATATTAGAGAATATCAGTTCACCGGGCGATCTGATGGTCTTATGAATTAGTGGGTCGTCTTCGGCGTTGACATCCTGAATAATTCCGAATATTCCCTGCTCCACATTTACCGCGTAAGCTTTTCCATCTTCGGCTTTCCGAAGATATGCGATGTCATCACCCAGAATCATTTGCCCCGGAATCATTGCCGTAGAGGTCTTTCCGCAAGCGCTTGGAAACGCGCCTGAGAAATATGTTACCCTATCTTTGCCTTCAGGCACCACGCCCATTATGAACATATGTTCGCATAGCCAATCATCGTGATTCGCACGATTGATAGCGAGTCTAAGGGCAAGTTTTTTCAATCCGACGCTATTTCCGGCGTACTGGGTATTAATGCTGAAAACTCTTTCATCCTCTAAATCCATATAAACTCTTCGACTATCTATGTTCAAAGAATTTTGTTTATCATCAAGTTTTCCAGCCGAATGAATCATATGAAAGAAATTATCGGAACCATTGAGTTTTTTAAATTCAGAATATCCCTGCCGATACAGAATGGTTTCGCTGTGAGCCACATATGCGGAATCCGTTATCTGTAACGAAGAAATAGAAAATTTCGAATCAGGAGGCCCAAGGCAGAAAAAACAGACAAGCATTTCTTTGCCTGCCATTATGCCGTCAAGTAATCCCATGATTTCGTCCAATCCATCATCGCGATCAACACTGTTTATCAGTTTGCTGAGGCTCTTTCCTTTAGGCAGCAATATCTTTGTATTGTTTTTATCTCTTGCCTGATCATTATTGCTGTCGAAATGAACGGTATGACCATCCTCATTTAGCAGCGTTTCTTCTTTATTGCTCAATGCGAGATTTCGAATCATTTTCAGATCCTCATCCGAATCAGATATGACGGTGAGCTTAGATGGTTTGCAGAGGTTCACATAATATTCTATAATTTCTTCAACAAAATTGTTTTGCAGCTCCTGAATTTTTTTCAAGCTGACACTATCTATTATATTGGAATCAATTTTCATTTAGTATCTCAAAATATCGTTATTCTTCTTTTTTATGTTATAAGGCTTCAAGATAAATATAAATTACACCGTTCAGTGAACCAAACAGATAATTTTTTATTTAACGGAAAAGTAAATCTTGTGTTATGGTCGAAAGTAAAATATATTTAGTCTGGTATATTTCAGAAACATTTTATGAATAAATTCAAAGTAATAGCGCTTTTAAGCGCAATAATAATCATTCCAAATATAATCTCCGCTACTGAAAAAAATAGTGGAAAAGATCTGAATAACAACGATTACAGATTCGGATTTTTGCCGGTGCTTTCATTTAGTTCCGATGAAGGATTAGGATACGGTATTATAGCGCAGGCCGATGAAAATGGTAATAGTAAATACATGCCGTATCTTTTATCTCATCGAATTATCTTTAAACGAAGTACCGGGGGTGCCACGGAGTATTCGTATCGGTTCGACAGTAAATATCTCTTGCCAAAAAATCTCAGAATAACACTGGAGATAAAGTATAGAGAGAATAAATTAGAGCCGTTTCACGGTTTCGGGGGAGCACAGACCAGATACGAAGAAGCGTACACGGACTTTAAGAGCGGAGGATTGTTCAGGGGAACATTTTACTATAAATACGATAAGAAGTATTTTCGCATTAATACAATATTACAAGGAAACATATACGAAAATAAATTTAGATGGCTTGGCGGTATCGCTATTCTCAACACGAAAATTGACACGATAAATTACTCCGATTTCGACAAAGAATTAGTAGAAAATTCTACAGAAACATTACTCGCTAATTTACAAGTGTCAGCGGTGATTGGCCGAAACGTATTCGAGGGTGGTAACGAAAATAGCCTCCTTTTCGGACTGGTTGCTGACACGAGAGATGATGAGGTCTCACCTTCTCAGGGTATTTGGACTGATGCTCTTATTCGATGGGTGCCAAACCTGTCCGGGAATGACTTTTCCTATCTTTCACTAACCGGAACGTTTAGAGGGTATATTCCGATGAATAACTCATTAACTCTTGCATTGCGATTTAGCGGCAGATTGATGTCGGATGGCGCGCCGTTCTTTACCGTTTCGCAGCAGGAAAGTTCATTTAAAATGGTGGATGGATTAGGAAGCGGTAAAACTATACGCGGAATCCTTTTCCAACGAATCCTCGGGAGAAATAACCTTTTAGGCAATATTGAACTTCGATATAAATTTCGTGAGATGTTCACATCCGGATATGCGGCACTCAGCTCTTTTTATGATTTCGGGAGATCGTTCGATTCAACGCCGATTCTCCCGTCCGGCGATATAGGCGCCGAAGACGATAAACTGCATCAAGGAGTGGGAGTAGGATTTCGCGTAGCCCTGAACTCTTCGTTTGTAGCCGCCGCAGATGTGGGCAGAGCGCTGGATTCAAAGACTGATGGAGAAGGACTTAAGCTTTATTTAGGGCTTGATTGGTTATATTAATCAAAAACTGAAAGTAATAGTGATTTAAAATTTAGTAAAAGTCCTTACAACCGTTCGGGATGTTCTTTACCGTTATGACACGTGATGCATTTGATTTCACGAGGGAGTTCAGATTTATCTGCGACTTTCGGCAGAAATTCTTCGTTAATCTGTTTTACCATACTAAACATAACCCGTGCATTCACTTTATGACGCTTGTCATCGGAAGCGAAATCAAAAGTTGAAAGATCATCGCCCTCGCCAATATGACAAAAAGTGCATCTAACACCAAGCCCTATGGCAGCATTTTTCATATGACCGATAAGCTCTTTTTTACCGATGTCCTTTGGGAGAACTTTTAAATTAGTGAACTTATCAGGAATTTGCGCATAAGCCCCTGATACTTGAATCAGTAGTAACACAATTAATGCAAACAGTGATAAATAACTTATCGGACTGATTCGTTTCAGATTCATATTGAATCTCCCTACGATTAACATTTCCCGGTTTTCATAATAAAAGAATTATAGATGGTAATACGGACTTTTAACGAAAAAGTTTCGAATCAGGTCGTTATTGGGAAAAAGCATCTGATCTGTCCTCCGTGAGATGCTTTTTCAATAGGGGGGTCTTCAATGCTGCATTTATCTTGAGCGCTGTCACAGCGTGGGTGAAATTTGCACCCTTTAATTTTATTATCTAAGGACGGTATGTCGCCGCGGATAGGTTTCGGCCTGGAGTTCGGTGCGTAGGATTTGGATACCTCCATAAGGGCTTTGGTATAAGGATGAGTCGGAGATGAAAACAGTTTTTCCGCGCTGCCGAATTCCACAATCCGCCCCAGGTACATAACCATCAGATCATCTATCCAATCTGCGATAAAATCTATATCATGGGAAATGAGAAAGGTGGACAGGTTCATCTCTTTTTTTAATTTTGCGATTGTTTTCATAATGCCAACGCGACTACTTGCATCTAAGGCGGTGGTAGGTTCATCGGCAATGAGGATATCGGGCTCTCCCGCAAGTGCGGCGGCAAGGGCAACTCTTTGCAGCATACCGCCGGAAAGCTCGTGCGGATAAGAATCTGATACAGATGAGGGATCGTTCAGGCCTGTCAGTTCAAGCAATTCCAAAACTCGAATGTTGCCTGCCTTTCTATCAGTTGTTCGAAAACCCGGTAGGGCATCATAAATCTGTTTACCGCATTTCCTTACAGGATTCATTGAAGAGAGTGGCTCTTGTGAAAGGAAGCCTATTTTCTTTCCGCGAATGGCTCGCAGCTTACCATCTGATAACGCCAGAATATCCAGAGTTTCTTCCCCGTTAGGAGAGAAAAAAATGTTTCCGGAAATTTGTGAGTTATTAGGAAGCAATCTGAGCAATGCTTTACTAAGCATACTCTTCCCACTTCCGGATTCTCCAATAATGCCCAACGTGGTACCTATTTTTAAATCAAATTCAGCATTTTTTATGATCCTGAGAATTCCGTTACCCGAAGAAATTGAGATATTCAGATTGCGTACGGAAAGAATATTTTCGGTATTGGACATTTTAGTTGATACCGGAATTTTCAAGAAGCTGTTGAGTATATGGATGCCTTGGATTAGAGAAAAGCTCATCAGAATCCGCTTCTTCGATAACTTCACCGTCTCTCATAATAGCTACCCTGTCGGCGAGAGTTTGCACGACTTTCAGATCATGTGAAATCAGTAAAAATGTAATAGGTTTTTTTTCTTTAATATCCATCAATAGATTGATAATGTGAGCCTGAATCGAAAGGTCTTGAGCAGATACAGGTTCGTCAAGCAGCAGCAGTTCAGGCTCCGGCGCCAGAGCTCTGGCGATACATAGCCGTTGTTTTTGGCCGCCGCTCAATTGATGTGGATATTTATCTGAAAAGTCTTCTCCGAGACCGACAGATTTGAGTAAAGAGCGGGATTTTTCTGCTTTATCATTTTCCGATAGGTCCAATCCCTCACTGACAGTTCTTTCAGACGTCATTCTTGGATTCAGGGAACTGTTGGGATCTTGAAATACAGGTTGCATGAGCCGACGTGTTTTTCTAAGCTCTTCGCCTTTAAGGTTCCACAAATTAATTCCGTTAAATTCAATGGTTCCCGAAGCCGGTTTGACAAAATTCAAGACGGACATGGCGATTGATGTTTTACCGCTTCCGGACTCTCCTACGATGGCAAAAGTTTTACCGCGTTTTATACTAATAGAAACATTTTTCACAGCATTAATGATATTTCGTTTTCCGGTAATAGATTTGCGTGAACCGGAATAGCTAACAGTGAGGTCTTTTATTCTTAATATGAAATCAGATCTGCTCATTCAGGAATGCTCTAAGTGGTTTTCCGGCGAGGATCAAGTATGTCTCTCAAGCCGTCACCTAACAAATTGAATCCGATAAGAGTGATAATTATAGACAATCCGGCAAACGTAGATATCCACCATGCTCCTAAGGGATCTGCCCGACCTTGATTCATTATGGTTCCCCAGCTTGCGTCGGGTGGTTGTACGCCAAGCCCGAGAAAGCTAAGGGTCGCTTCAACTAATATCATTGTTCCTATGAGAAGAGTTGTTGAGACGATAATTGTACTTATCACATTTGGCAATATATAGCGGAAAATTATGGCTGAGGATTTTAATCCAAGGGCGGTTGCGGCTTTAACATAATTCATTTCTCGAACGAGAATTACTTCTCCTCTGACGATTCGGGCAACCTCCATCCATGACAGAGCGCCCAAAACAGCCACAGTGAGCCAAATGGAAGGAGTTCCCAATCCCACGGCGAGCAGAACGATGAATAATTTTGGAAATCCGAGAAGAATGTCCACACTGCGCATAAGGATTTTATCTGTCCAGCCTTTCAGAAATCCTGTTGTCAATCCTACCAATGTTCCAAAAAGTACTGCGATGAAAGCCGCGCTGATTCCTATACCCATTGATACTCTTGCGCCATAGATCAATCTGCTCAATAAGTCTCTACCGAACAAATCTGTCCCAAGAAGATGGGAAAATGAGGGAGGGCGAACTGACATAGACAAATTTTGCGCTGAAGGATCAAAGGGCGAAAACAGCGGAGCTCCTAACGAGATTATGGAAAATGCTCCGACAATGACTAATCCGAATCTTCCCGACGAGTTATTCCATAATGCCTTGAGTATGATTTTAATCTTGCCCAATATTAGTCTCCGTCTAGTCTGACCCGCGGGTCAGCTGCCGCATAACCCAGGTCGGCGAGAAGATTTCCTATTATGACACTGACGAACGCTACTGTTCCGGCTGCCATTATCATCGGGTAGTCTCTGCCTAAGGCGGCATTAACCATAACCCGGCCCATTCCGGGAAGTGAGTAAATAACCTCAATTACTACTGCGCCGCTGAACAGAGCAGGGATGGAGTTTCCAATCAATGAAATAACAGGTAAGAGCGCGTTTCTGAAACCGTAAACAAATATAACTTTGCGTTCGGACAGCCCGCGTGCTCTCGCGGAAATGATGAAATCGGAATTTAATACTTCAATCATATTCGACCTGACGAACCTGCCAAAAACCGGCGCTGTTGTGATACCAAGAGTGAAAACCGGGAGAAGTAAATGCGTGAAATAGTCGCCGATTTTACCGAAAAAACCAAGTTGATCATGAAAAATGGAATTGATTTGTGATGCGGGCAACCAGTTCAGTCCTATGGCAAATATGCCTAACAATATGAGTCCGAGCCAGAAGGCAGGTACCGAATAAAAGAAAAGAAGCAGAGACGTGATTATTTTATCTGTTCTGCTTCCCGCTTTGAGGGCAGAGTAAACCCCTGCGACTGTTCCTAAAACAAGTCCGAAAATGAGTGACAATGAAGAAAGAAGCAAAGTAGGCGGCATGGCATCTGAAATTATTTCTGATACTTGACGTCCATTGGCGAATGATTTTCCAAAGTCGAAATCAATGACTACATTTTTAAGCCAGGAGGTATATTGCCAATAGAGCGGCTGATCGAGACCGAACTTCTTAGTGATACTTTCTTTTATATTAGGGCTCATGGACGGCGAAATAAAACGGTCTGTCGGATCACCGGGAGCCATGTGAATTATAAAAAATGTGAGCGAAATGCCCAGCAGCAGTAGTGGGATAGCAGTCAGCAGTCGCCTGATAGTATAGGCGACCATCAGGAGCTAATTATCTGCAAGCAAGTCGTGATCTGCACGTTCTTCAAGAGGAATCCACCAGTCTTCCATGTTGATGAAAGCGCCTCTTTTATCTATACTAACTCCCTTGAATCTGCTGTGAAGAGCTGTAGTATCCATATTATAAAAAAGCCATGTGTAAGGCAATTCCCACGACAGCAGTTTCGCAATCCCGTCCCAGTGTTTTTGAGCAATATCCGATTTAGTTGCGCGGATGGCGGCATTTTCCAATTTATCAAATTCAGGAGAGAGATAGCTGACAAAATTAAATGGAATAAGAATGCTCGAACTGTGGAAAAGGGGAGTTAGCTCCATTTTGAGGCCGACGCTCCATCCTAACAGCGCAGCATCAAGTTCTCTTCGGGGTAACATTCTTCCAAAAAGGAGGGCGGGTTCTAATATCCTCGGAGTCATTTCCACGCCGATTACTTTTAGCTGCTGCTGAACGATTGTCAATGCTTGTCTTCTGACTTCATTGCCGATGTTGGTAATCATCTCAAAGCTGAATTTAACGCCGTTTTTATCAATAACGCCGTCGCCGTCGCTGTCTGTCCAGCCTTCATCCTCAAGAAATATTTTTGCGCCTTCTATATCGTATTCCCAGATAGAGTTTGCATTGGGATTATACGCCCACAATACCGGCGGTATGGGTCCATGCATGGGAATAGCTAAACCCTGATTAACTACTTGAGATATGGCGTCTCTGTCCAATGCCATTGTCAGCGCTGCGCGCACTTTCTGACTGCCGAATAATTTATGCGGTTTAAGCAGTTCGTCCAAATCAGGATCCTCATCTCCGGCTGCCGCCATAACGTGTGCATAGTTTTCCCGGTCTATTAGATTCCAGCCGATATAAGTATATGAACGCCCTAAAAAACTGTATGGTTTGATTGTTGAATTACCGGAATTCCATGATTCAGTAAGTCGGTTAAAATCAGCCGGCGGAACTGATTCCATCAAGTCTATATCGCCGCTTCGAACCTGTCGCCATAGATTAAGCGCATCAGGAACCACCTGAAATATAATTCCATCAAGTCGCGGCTTTCCTTCAACATAATAATCTTCATTTTTGTCGAGCCTGACAGATTGCTGCGATTTCCACCCGGAAAATCGAAACGGACCCGTCCCGACAGGATTTCTGCTAAAGTCAGCGCTTTCCAATTCTTCTACAGATATTTCACCAAGCAAATGTTCCGGTACTATATACCCTTCAACAGCGTCCATAAGCATTGTGGACAATTTTTCGCGAAAATGGAAAACTATTGTAGAATCGTTGGTGGCCACAACCCTTCTAATGTTCTCTTTAAAAGAATAACCATCCCAAGCCAGCGTTTCATTCACCTGCAGATTGTAAGTAAATAGAACATCCTCACTGTTAAATTTTTCGTTATCATGCCAGAGCGCGTCTGTCCTTAAATGAAAATGAATTGCTAAACTGTCATTTGAATAACTCCAGCTTTTAGCCAGCTGGGGTGTAAAAGTTGATAAATCTTCGTTCAGATCGGCTAAACGCCTGTAAATAAGGGAAATAATGTCTTTGGCGTTTTTCGTGTGCGCAGTAAGCGGATTTAGACCGTCCGGTTCACCGGTTATACCGACAATAAGATTACCTCCGCTAACAATATCCTCATCGGTATATGCTTTTTCGCTTGGTTTTGAGCCCGATTTGTCATTTTTTCCACAGGAAATCAGAAGGAGAGCGATTAAAAGTAATGCCTGTTTCATATTAGTTTATATTCCCATAATTGATAGGTTTGACAGTAGGTTCAATTTATACCAAATTAGTTATTGAGGCACGGTTTGATTTTAGAGAGAAATCGGGTATAAATCAAGAGTTTTTTGCCATATTATTTACTTATAGGGGAGATAAAAACGAATCACCGAGTAAAAAAACTGTCCGAAATCTTAAAATCAAGAATGTGTTTTTGGTCACCTTTGCTCCACAAAATCAAGTTTTAGCTTGAATTCTGATGAATATTTGTGTAAAATTGGTGTAACAAGCAACTAAATGGTGCTTAAGTTAGGTAAATACAGTTAGTTGCTACCCAAAAAGATGTTCCCATCCTTAGAAATTAACGTATAACTGCGCAAAATATGGGCAAAAAACCGCAAGATATTAAAAAATCAACAGCCCTTTACGAGTCTATTGTAGAGAGCGTAAACGAATTTATATTCATACTGAATCTTGAGGGAAGAATCACCTACGCAAATAAATCTTCACTTTCGGTCCTCGGGTATAAATATAAAGATCTCATAGGAAAACCTTTTTCTGTACTATTTGATGATGAAGCCGGGAAAGATCTTATGGGATTTTACAATGACAAAATTCAGACTAAATCTATGATTCAAAATTACGAGATTGAAGTTATTGCAAAGGGAAAACGTAAGATAACCTTAGAACTGTCCGGCAATCGTATGTATGAAAAGGGAAAGCTTGTGGGGATTATGGCTGTCGGTAGAGACATATCAGGCCGGAAATACGAGGAGCAGGCTTTAAAAGAACGTTTGAAGGCACAGACGTTCAGCAGTGCAGTGAGTAATATGATTCTCGGGGGAGGTGAATGGAAAAGCACTGTAGATAGCTGTATCGAAAACATCCATTCTACACTAAATGTTAAAGCGTCAGCATTCCTATTAATGGACGATAAAATCGGGAGACTCCGAATAATCAGTTCTATGGGATGGGATGATAAAAAGATTTCTGCCTTTGAACTTCCGTTAACAGAATCCGGTAAAGTCGGTATACATCCCGAACAATCGTACACTCTTCATTTCGACAGCTCGAAAAACAAAATGGTTCCCGCATGGTTTGCAGAATTCCCGGAAGATATTAATTACGCATTCTTTGTCCCCATTTCACCCAATGAAAAAATAGTCGGGGCGTTTTTAGTTCATGCTGCCGATAAAGACGACTTGTCTGAATACAATATTCAGTTTGTGGAGCAGCTGGCTTCTATTTTGAAAATTGCCCTGGTGAAAGGTCAGAGTGAAACAGCGAGTAAATCGCTGCCAAGTTTAATGGATTTAAATCCTGATATAATATTGAAAGTGAGTGTGGGAGGCATGCTGCTGTATGCGAATCAATCAGTATACGATGAACTGCAAACACAGGGATTCGGCAAAGGTGATTGGAGAGAAATACTTCCCGAAATTCATGATAGCAAAATGATTGCATGTATTAAGGCAAAGAAAAACTTGAAAGCCGAAGTGATTATAGGAATTAAAACCATTGAATATTGGTATGTTCCGGTTCCGGACGAAGATGCTGTATTGCTAATCGGCAGAGATGTTGTCGATCAGGAGGATGCTCTCGGGGAACTTATGATGAGCGAAGCGTCTCTGATTACTTCAATCAAAGAAATCGACACCCTTCATGGAAGGGAACGCACCATTAAAGATCAACTGGCTTATGCAGAAAGACTTGCATCGCTTGGTCAAATGGGAGCTAAAATAGCTCATGAGTTAAACAATCCGCTACAGATCATTTCCGCAAGAGCCGAGTTGATATCAGACATGAGTGATAAAGAACAAATCAAAGAACTCGCTACAGATTTGCAAGAGGAAATTCAGCATATTATAGAAATTGCCGCAAGTTACATGAAACTCGGTAAGCAATCACAAGCGGAAATGGGAAGTTTGAAGATAAACCTGATTCTCACGGAGCTTCTTAAAGCTCTCGGAATTCTTGGTCATGTCAAATATCTTGATCTTCAAACAAAATTTGATGAACCGCTTCCTACTATTTACGGTGACCGCGAAAAAGTTATCCAGGTCTTTAGGAATCTAATAATTAACGCTGCTCACTCTATGGAAGAGACCGATTCAAAAACATTGACAATAACCACAAGATATAATGATGAGACTTCATCAATAGTTATTGAAGTAACTGATACAGGAATCGGCATAAAAAAAGAAGACATACAGAACATCTTCGATTCATATTTCACCACTAAAGAGGAAGGAGTCGGCACCGGTATCGGTCTGCTCATAGTTCGTGATGTGGTTGAGATGGAAATGGGCGGAACAATTCAAGTTAAATCCGTTTACGGTAAGGGAACTACATTTACGATCTCACTTCCCGCCGAAGTTTAGTTACTAATTAAATTATTAGCTAATATCTGATATACTCCGGATAATTATTTCTAAAGGTATTACTCCTCTTACTGCCCTTGCCCGCCAGGCATATGTCCTGCGCAGGCGAGGAGCCCCGCCGAAGGCGGTGGCTCCGACTCACTCAATAATCCTTTACCCTCACGGATAAAACATCAATATTCCCCTCTATCAAGAGGGGTGGCTCAACGGAAGTTGAGACGGGGTGTGTGATTCCGCGATATTCATTCAATTATCTCCTGCGTTAGACAGTTACACCCATCCCCTCTGCGAGGTACTCCCCTCAAGGGGAGAGGATATAAACATTAACTTCTAAAAGCAAAAAAACTTTCTAAGCAAGAAAGTTCGTCGGGGAATAAATATTTGGAATCGGGGTGTTAGGCTACTTGGCTCATCTCTTGCGCTACTAACGCCATCTTCTGCCGCGCTTCGATAGATGTGAAGCATTCAAGCGCTTTGGCGTAGTTGGTCTCTGCCAGTTCAGCGTCATCGGTCTCACTCTTCAGGCGCGCTATCTCAAGGTATGTCTCGCCCTTGTTCAGCGCGTTGTCGTGACGTTCATTGATCCTTAGGGAGTTGCCAAGGTATACTTCAGCAAGATCGAACCTGCCGTTCTTCTTGTAGTTCATTCCCATCAGTTTATATACTTCAGCAACGCCTAACCTGTCTTTCATCTCCGTGAATATCTTGAAAGCCTTCGTTGCAAGGAGGATACTTTCGTCTATATCGTCTTTCCGGTGGAATATCTCCGCTCTTTCAAGGTATGAGAGTCCTGCTATGCGTTCATCACCTGCCCGTTCAG